>MEOQ01000027.1 GCA_001769275.1 Bacteroidetes bacterium GWF2_43_63
TGCACACATCATTTCATTCCGTGGAAAGGCTGCAATTTATGAGATTGCCGGACGATTGCCTTCCGACTTCGGGTCGATGAAAATCACTTTGTTCATCATAACTCCACGAAACATAAAGAAACACAGATTCAAACCTGATCTTTTCGATCCGGAAGATGTGGAAAAATGCCTGGAATCCGTTGCAGCAAGCGACACAACGGTAAGTATTGCAGAAGTTGAAACAGATATTGCTGAGCTCACACTGTTGTTGGAAAAATACCGCGAACAGCATTTTGAAATTGATGATAATGCCAAGCAAGCATCAATGGACAAAAGAGCACTTTCTCCTCTGGCAGAAAAAGCTGCAATGAAATTTCTGAAAAGCGAAAACCTGCTGAACAAAATCAATCTTTTGCTTGAAACTACTGGCATCATTGGTGAAGCAAAACTTCGTATTGCACTATTCATTATTGCGTCAAGCTATAAAATACCCTACCCGCTGCATGGAATTGTGCAGGGTGACAGCGGAAGCGGAAAGTCGCACCTGATCAACGCCATCATGCATTGCATTCCTCCAGAAGATGTGATTAATGTTACCCGGATCACCAGCAAATCTCTATACTACTTTCAGGGAACAATGCTGATGAACAAGCTTTTTGTCATCCAGGATTTTGACGGATTGAACAGAGATTCAAGATTTGCGCTGCGCGAATTGCAGAGCGCCGGTTTTGTGAGTTCATCACTTACCCTGAAAAATAGTTTCGGAGAAACTGCCTCGCAATTTAGAAAAGTCAAAGCTCATTTTGCAAGTTTATCGGCAACGACATTGACGGAAATTTTCTATGACAATGAAAGCCGTTCTATTGTACTCGGGATTGATGAAAGCGCTGAACAAACCGAAGAGATAATCCGTTATCAGAACCGCAAACGAAGTGGTGAAACGGATGTGAAAAAACAGGACTGCGCCATTCATTTATTGCGAAACTGCATACGTGTTCTGAAATCTTTTGAAGTTATAAATCCATGGGCAGAGTCTGTTTCTCTTCCCTTGAATTTGCCACACAAAAGAAGACTGAACCAGCAGTTTCAGGACTTTATTGCACAAATTACAATATTGCATCAGTTTCAGCGCAGAAAGGACAAGTGTGGCCGACTTATTTCAACAGTTGAAGATTTGCGTAACGCCATTGAATTGTTTATCCCTGCAATAGTATTGAAAGCAGACGACCTTGACAGCAGCACCCGTCAGTTTTTTGAACGTCTAAAGAAGTGGGTAATAGCACAGAAAAGTGGCAATGAAACAACATTTTCTGAAAATGATATCCGCCTTTCTCTTTGCATGAGTAAAACAAATATCAACAGATATTTCAGGGTTTTAAAAAAAGTCGATTACATAAAAGCAATGAGTGGTTGTGCTAACAGAGGGTACAAATACATGATCAGCTATTGGGATAATCGTAAAAAAATGATATCTGAACTTCAAAAACATTTTTCAGCAAAAACACATCCCAAAATGGGAAAAATCAGCCATTAATGGGACGCCAGGTTCCGCATCAGGACAGGCGCTTACCGCTGGCGTTCCAAATTTAACATTATGCACACAAAAATCACATTCTTATGAACTCAAAAATCAGAAATGTATCAAACATGAGCATCTTCGAAAACTATGTCTCATTTATCAAAGCCAGAAATTACAGAAACAATCTTAATTACATCACTCCCGTCAAAGAGTTTCTAAACTGGCTGGAAAAACGCGGTTTGAGGTCTGTAAAAGAAATCACCGCGACTGACATCAACCTTTATTCAGAATGGCTCCACACCAGGCCTTGCTGGCGGGGAGAAGGCACGCTCAGCGACAACAGTATCAAAAACCATCTTCTTGCGCTGCATCTGTTTTTTGAAATGCTGCTTGACACGAAGGTTGTAAGCGCCGCATACGTTTTACCTGCTTTCAGCAAAAGGAAAACAATACCAAGAGAAATCCTGAGCATAGCAGAGATTCTTGAACTGAAACGCTGCTGCGAAAATCAGCTGGAAACCAGCATTATCAACATTGCCTATGGCTGTGGTCTGCGACGTACTGAAATGGTCATGCTTAATGTTCATGATGTTTTGTTGTCAAAAGGATACCTTGTTGTCAGATCCGGCAAAAATGACAAACGGCGTGAAATTCCGCTCACAGAAAAGATTTCTGCAGAAATTAAAAACTACATTTTTACCTTTCGTCAACAAAGGGTCGTGTTTTCTGTGCCACTCGAAAACGCTTTCTTTTTAAACTCAAATGGACAACGGATTTCCGGTGGTTCCCTTAATAATATGCTGAAAACAATCTGCAGTAGATGTGGTAACAAAAACATCACTGCGAAAAACATCACTTTGCATTGTTTGCGTCACAGCATTGCTACTCATTTGCAGGAAGCCGGAGCCGGGATGGAATTTGTCCGCGACTTTTTAGGCCATACCGAAATTGACACAACGCAATTGTACATGATTCGCAGAAGAAAACAATTTAAAACTGCATAACCATGAAAAAACAAACTCTTGAACAATACGTCCGCGCAGCGCACACAAAGCAGACTGCTGATAATTACCTGTACGTAATCATCAATTTTTTATCCATCCATCCTGATGCGCGAAAATTTCAGTACATGGATCTGGTGCAGTATTTCGATCAACTCACAATCAGATATCCAAAAGTGGCCACCCGGATAAGGATGCTTGCTGCAATAAAAAAGTACTACGATTTTTTATTGCACACAGGGCGCCGGATCGATCACCCATGCAGAAAACTAACGATCAAACGCAAGAAAACCGCCATTCAGACTCAGGATTTATTTTCAATGAACGAGCTGCAACTTCTATACACCAGACCCAATCGCTACAAAAACCTTGATGTTCGGGACAGGGTCCTGTTTTCATTTCTTCTGCAACAGGCGCTCAGCAGTCATGAACTTGCAGAACTCAACATTACCAATATCGATCTGGACAAGGGAGAAGTTCATATCAAAGCATCACCGAAAATTTCTGGGCGAATTTTGCCACTCGATGTTTCACAAATTGCCTTGCTTATCAGATATCTGAATGAAACCAGACCGGCCATGATTAAAGCGAAAACCAGCAAGCTCATCATTTCTAAGGCTGGTAGCGGAATGAGTGTTGACAACATCCATGCTGTTTTTGAGCCTCTCAGAATGTTGTTCCCGGGTAGAACTATGAACCCTGAACGAATCCGAATGTCGGTAATATCGTATTGGCTCAATGATCGGAAAATGCCGGTTGAACAGGTCATGGAGCTAAGTGGCCTGAAGTGGGCTTCGAGTGTAATGCAATACAAGAAAATAGATATTGCAGAACAATCGAAACTCATCAATCGGTTTCACCCTTTGCGATGATGGTGCTTCTGCTGGAATAAAGGTTCAGCAGAGCTGAACTCTTTAACAAAATTATCTCTATCTTAGCCATGTAAAACTTCTGCATGGCTAAGAATTCTGTTTGCAACTTATTGGCATCAGACACGGCGACATTTTCTACAAGCCGCTCCCAAAGCGGCCTGCAGAGGCGCGGGTATCACCGTTTCGGATTCAATGGCAAAGAGAATGACAATGAGGTGAAAGGAACTGGAAATCAGCAGGATTATGGAATGAGAATTTATGACCCGAGGCTGGGAAGATTCTTGAGTGCGGACCCGTTGATTGTGCAAGGACAAGAATATCCTTGGTATTCGCCATATCAGTTTGCTGGGAATAAGCCGATTTACGCATTAGATTTAGATGGGCTTGAAGAACTACCATATATTCTTCATGTTGCATCAGAAGGGCCTTCTTTAGCCCCGTTTACATATGCATTGGATTGGCTAAGTGATGTGTCCCTACCCCCTTTTTCAGACAATGCTAAAGTAGACTATTTTCTTTAATTATAGAGTCTTCAAGCTTTTTTCCCGGGGCGCGCCCCGGGAAAAAAGCTTGGGAGCCGATTTCAGCCCATTCTTTTGGGGTTTTATTTTTTAGCGATTCATGCGGACGGCGCTCATTAAATTCCTCGATCCACTCTTCAGTAAGCAATCTCACTTCATCTAAATCGAAAAACAAATAGGCGTCAAGTATATCGGTGCGATACGACCCGTTTAAACGCTCAATTAATGAGTTTTGCGTAGGCTTCCCGGGTTGGGTGTGTACTTGTTCTATTCCATTCGTTTTACACCAGATTTCAAATTCTTTTGAAATAAATTCAGGTCCGTTATCCATCCGTATTCTTTTTGGTTTTCCTCTCCAGGAAGCAATTTCATCAAGTATTCTAATCACGCGCACAGATGGCAATGATGTTGAAATTTCAACAGCCAGTACTTCTCGACTGTAATCGTCAATAACATTGAATGTTCTGAATTTTCTTCCACTTGCAAGGCTATCGCTCATAAAATCAATGCTCCAGCATTCGTTGATCCGTGTTAGTTCAGTCATGGGTTGTTTTATTCGTTGGGGTAAACGGCGCTTGCCTTTCCGGCGTTTGTTGTAGCGAAGCAATGTGTAAACCCGGTACACTTTCTTATGATTCCATGCTTTTCCGGCGCGGCGCAAATACGCGAACGTTTTTGGAAATCCATGTGTCGGATGTCGTTCAATATGGTTTTGCAATGCTTCTATCACTTCACTGTCATTGCGCCGGCTTTTATAGTAATGCCGCGCTCTTGACAGTCCCGTGGCTTTATAGGCCCTGTGAACACTCACGTGTAATCCGGAGCAAACTTCTTCAATCAACTCTTTTTGTTCGCAGGGCCTGAAGCTTTTTTTGACAGCACTTCCTTTACAATCTGGTAATCCAGGCTCAGATCAGCAAACATCTTTTTCAGTCTGGCATTCTCTGCTTCCAGCTCTTTCAGACGCTTCAGTTCCGACACTTCCATGCCGCCATATTTGCTCTTCCATTTGAAAAAAGTTGCTTTACTGATACCATATTCCCGACACAAATCGAGAACTGTTCGGCCGCTCTCATACTCTTTCAGTATTGCGGCAATCTGCGTTTCTGTGAATCTTGACTTTTTCATTTTTTGACAGTTTAAAATTAATCATTCTTTTCTTTCGAAAAGTCTACTTATAAACTGTCTGAATTTTGGGGAGACTTACAGATGGGATGGGGCTTGGGCAATTTGGAAGGTCATGCATGGAAAATGCGGATAATTATGCACGATATAATGACCCCACATATGATCCAGGTTATTATGAAAACGTCCCCGACCAGCTAAAGGATGCTCGCTTTGAAGCAATTGATTGGCAAACAAAAGCCGATGCAATAGAGGGTGTTGCTGAATTTGGCCAAACTATGATGATATTAGAAGGAGTTGCTTTAGAAGGGGCAATGTCAACATTTAGTACTGGAGCCAAGACGGTTACCTCAATAACAGAAAAGTCGATTCTTAAAACTTCAAATGCAACTTCAACAGCTGGGAAATACTCACATATTGATGATGCATATGCAAATACTAGGGGGCCAGGCAAAAATTTTTCAGCATCTCAAAAACATAAAATCCTTTCGGAAAATAAAGCATTAAACAATGGTGTGTTAAGGAGTGATCAAAGTGGTGCAATTGCTTCAGATCCAGTAAAATCAGTTCGAGGTGTTAAAGCTAATATGAATCAAGCTGAGGTTGATCATGTTATTCCCAAATCTAAAGGAGGAACAAATGAATATGGCAACGCCCAAATTCTACTTAAAAAAGAAAATTTGCAGAAAGGAAACCGATGAATAAAAAGAATTTTCAAGAGCCTCTTGACACAGCAGTAATTACAACAAAATATATAGTTTTTGGTAATTCGCCAATATTATATGTTTTTCATGACGAAGACGGTGTATGGCAATTTCATGGTCCTGAAGAAAATATTAATGAAGATGACGCTGCCATTATTCGTTTGGATGAAATGATTAAAATTGATGACTCTATACTCTCTGTTTCAGATCTTCCTGTTGGATGGCAAGCAATGAGAAAAGATATCTATTCTGATTGGCGTATAGTATCACCATACTGAGCTAAAAGAATCAAGGCAATCTTTTGTCCCACTCGCATATTTCCCAAGCTCGCCTAAGAATGTTTTATGTGTGGTTTGCTTTTCGAACTATCTCTCTTTCTCGAATTCACAAAGTATTATGCAATCGCGCGCACTCGACAATAATTTCAACAAATTTGGGTCATAAATGGGACGCCACATTCCGCACCCACACAACTCAACCCCCCTGGCGTCCCAAATTTAACATTTTGCACATTTTCGGAAAATTTTCTATCTTTACTTGACGTTGGATTTTCATGGCCGAAACATCTTTCCATACAACATATTCAAACAATCGTTATTTGTTCGCGCGAGCGGTGAATGGCTCCCAGAGCGGCCTGCAGAGGCGCGGGTATCACCGTTTCGGATTTGATGGAGGGTCATCATCAACTTTAATTCAAGATGGGAATAACGAACTTGTATCTCCATCTTGGTATAAGGATAATACCATTTCTGTTGGAGTAACATTTAGTAGCGGAGAATAAAATGAAAAAGAAAAAAATAGTTATTGGGCTTTTAATACTGCTGATAGCATCATCTAGTCTTATAAACGAAGACTTTGCGAAGTTTATGTTATCAGGACAAAGCGGGTCTTATAATGTGATTCTCGTTAGACATAGTTTTTTAACTGTGCTTTCTATATCGATAATTGCTATGGTGTTTAATCTGATTTCAGAAAGAAGAATGCTGTATAAATACTTGCTGGGAACATCTATTTTATTATTAGTCATTTCGCTTAAAACTTTTGCTATCGTAAAAAACAGTAATAATACAACTGTAGTTTCTGGATTTTCAATCTTTCCAATATATAATTGCGAGGTTATTAATACAGGTGATTGTAAGATGGGGTTTTGTTTTTTTCTAAAGGATGAAGTTAAAAAAGCTATTGAGGACTAATACTTAGGGTAGTGTTCCAAATTGCACTTGGCCTTGCATCACCCAAGAAAAATCCTAAAAGCTCATTCAATACTCAACGCCCCGCCCACCAGCGGGGTTTTGTTATAATACTCTTGGAAAGTTGGGAAATTTTTGAATTTTTGATGGTTGGGAAATTGGGAGGAAATGGGTGCTTGGTTGGTTTTCGGGGCTAACCAGTTGCGGCCGCATTCATATAGTATTATGAAAACGAATGCCCACCCGGACACAATTTCAAAACAAATAGATCATTCCGCAAACGTCACTTTCGTCAGCTCCGCAGTTTTTCCCATCCCTGAATAAAACGGTACAATGAGTTCATTCGAAGAAATTGCAGTGCAGCCGTTCAGCAGTCCGGTCACATTACAATTGGTGAAATCTGATAATACATATTTTTTAATTGAACCATCAAATCCAACTTTTACTATGGACAACTTGTTGTTTTCAGGCACCATGTTTTCTTTATTCAGGCTGACATTAAGTAATTCATTTCCCGTATAATTACTTTTATTGTCAATGAAAATAAAACAGATACTTTCATTATTTACAAAAGAGCAAAAGCCGGAGATATTCTTATCTAAGGTTGTTTTCGTCAATTTCGGGATCACATGGCTCCAAATAATTTTCCCCTGTTCATCAAATAATCCGATGATAATATTTCGTGTGGTATACACATCTTTAGGTTGGCTGTACTCACCGACATCATTTGGCGAAAAAATCCTCCTTTCTTCCGCAATGACAAGAGTCCTGTTATCACTGAGCTGAACAAGCGGATGAACATTACATTGATCAAAAACATCTGATAATTGGGGTTCCCCTTTGACTTTCTGCGACATCTTATTTTCATTTGCCAGGTCAACGCCAAACATTTCGAAATTAAATATCAGCGTACTGTTTGTTTTTGTGTCTATTTTCCAATAGAAGAATCCATGCGAGTTTTTTCCGTCGTTGGATAGTACACCAGCGACTATCATTTTACCATCATTGGTGAAATCAGCATTGAAATCAACAACATCAAATTGGGGCCCGTTTGCTGGTGCGCCTTTTGGATAGGCTCTTTCCAAAAAACCATACAGGCCTCTGTCTTCTTTAAGTTTCATTTCAACTGTTTTGCCGGTTTCGGGATTTGTCTTGCTGAAATATAAACCATATGTTCCATCAGTAACTTTTTCTACATCAAGGCCCCCACGGATGTAAAACTGATATATGTTTCCGCTGTTGTCGATATAGCAATGCTTAAATAAAATGAAACAGAACTTCCTGGATAATACTGAAACGGCACCTGAAAACAACCTGTTTAGATCCTTATCAAATATCAAAAAAGAATATCCTGCTTTATTCATATCCTTCTCTGTAATAATCAGTATTTTTGATTTATCAGGGCTTGTAGAAATATCCACATACTCTGGGAACTCTCCAAGCCGCAATGGAGGACAAAAACAAAAAGGAGAGATGTTAGGAACTGTAATCAAATCACCACTTGGTTCAAGTGAAGAATTAAATATATTAATGTAAAGGGGATTGGATTTCTTATCCTTGTTTGTGCTGAAAACCAACAATTTCCCATTAATAAAGGTTGAATAGTGATACGATCTGCCTTCAATGGTTGTTTCAGCAATTTTTTTCATTTTATTGTTGAAAAGTGTAATTCCAAAGCTATTCTTGCCATTGGAGAAAACAACAAAATTTCCGTCACTGGTGGCACAGAACCCCGATATTTTATCCTCTTTCTCAATATTGTCACCTCTTTCAATCCTGGCAAAATCGCATTGATTCTGACCAATGCCGCACAAAGAAAAGACAACAAATGCAATGACAAAAAGCTGTTTCATATATATTTCATTTAGCGCAAATTTATTAATATTTTCAACATTTTCCCGAGTGACTGTTTTTTTTAATTGTTTATACTGTTTTTTGATTTAGCCGTTGCGGTGCACCATCCACAACAAATCCTAAATGTCAATCCCAATATTGGTAAACAACAGATTTTCAATAGATCACACCAAAGCCGGCGACAGCGCCTCCACATTGTCAAAAATTATGCATTTCTGAGCACAGAATTATAGTTTTCAGCACTCATCAAATTTCTTTCACCCCTCTCCACCAAATTCCCAACCCCCGAAAATTTTGAAATCTCAAAGAGTAAACACATCATAGAGTCGTTTTGAATATTGCTAAAAATATTGTGCTAAAAGAAAAACGAGCTATCATCATTAATAAAATCATCACCATAATAATACTCATACAAATTTTCCCCACAAAAAGGACAATATGCCATATTAATAAAAACAAATTTGTTTTCAATCATATTAGTGACAAATAAATATCTATAAACTCGATTTCTGAAAGAAAGTTCGTTTACTTGAATTTTAACAATCCTTATAAATGGGAAATGTCTTATCACTGAGCCGCTTTCTGATTTAGTTGCAACCGTAGAATAATAGCTCTCGAATTTTTCGCAGCAAAATGTTTTCATTGACCAAGCATTATGTTTTTAATGTTTTGATTTGTTATTTTCAACTCAAATCCTGAAGCGTTGTTTGTTGAGTTAAGACCTTGAAATGTTTCAATAATTCCTTCATTCTTTAACAAATTGTAACCACTTCTCGACACGGTAAATGATTTAACATTGCTTGAATATGAACTGGCGTAAACTTTACTTTCAGTTAAAAACAAAGCACCATTCCCACCCTCAGTACTTTTCATCCCTCGAAACAATGTTATTGCATCGTCAGGCTTTGGAGCCATTATTTCAACCATTTCTGAAGCAGAAAATTCTCTACCTGAAATCCCTTTTGCAAAAGCTTTAGGTGCACTTGTCGCTTTTGATAGTCCCTTTCCTAAATTTTTGATTCCAGAAGTAATATAAACAACCCCTAAGGCAATTTGAGTCATTTCTGAATAATGCTGCAAACAATTTTGAACTGAAAGGCCTAAATAAGCAACATCGGCATTTTCCCAACTATTAACAGTTTCTAATACTTTCATCGGGTCATCGCTAATTGCATTAAGTGAGTGACTTTGCCAATATTCAGGAATATTATGAAAATGTCCATCAGAGCCATATACATATGAACCACCCCCAAACACTTTATTTGAATTAACTGTTATGCCAAGAGGTTTAATTGTTGCATCAATTTCATCAATAGAAACAAGTGAAAAACTTGAGGTTTTTTTGTCAAATGCTAATGCATAGTAAAAATACTCCAACCCATCCAAATCAATACCGTCAATTGGCCTGTTGCTGGCAAACTGATAAGGGGTCAACTCTGGATAATTAGATGTTATCGGGTCAACCGATAAAAATCTTCCCAGCCTCGGGTCATAAATCCTCATCCCATAATCCTGCTGGTTTCCAGTCCCTTTCACCTCATTGTCATTCTCTTTGCCATTGAATCCGAAACGGTGACACTCGCGCCTCTGCAGGCCGCTTTGGAAGCCATTCTCCGCGCGAGTCAACAAATATGGATTGTCTGAATATGTTGTATGGAAAGATATTTCGCCCATTAAAAATTAACGTTGAGTAAAGATAGAATATTTTTACAAAGTGTGTAAAATGTTAAATTTGGGTCGCCAGGGGGTTTGGCTTTTGTGGGTGCGGATTGTAGCGTCCCATTTGGTGCTGTTTATTTGTGGGACGCTATGACTTTTTTGAGATTGAATGACCAGCGTGGAGGGGTTGTTAATAATGGAAATTATTAAGGGCTTTAATGAATACTGCAGGTCAAGGAAGACTCAAATCCAGATTTTTCTATTATCAATATTTCCAATTTGTTTAACTTCAGCAATTATTTCCTCAATTTGGCCTTTAGTCCATCCATTTTTTGGATTCAGTTTGACTTTCAATCTATTATTCTGATATAACCTAATTGACTCTGATGCTCCAAAAAACAATCCGTCTTTTCTAACTCGATATGTAAACGAACCAAATTTAAAAATGATTCTCTTTTTTATTAAATAGAGAAATCTGAAAGTAATAAGTAACTCCTTGTGTTCATAATCAAATTTAAGATAGCTAACGGGTGTAGAATTCACTTGAATTTTGTAAATATAATAACCCAATATTGCTAAAATCCAAAGGAGCCAATTGCTTTTAAAACTAACGCCTCTTCCCATTAATTCATCAACTTTTAATAAATGTAAGAAGACAATAAATGATGCAAATAATGCAGCTTGTATTATTACTCTAATCCACAACGGAAGATTAAATCGTCTTTTAGGGGAATACTCTTTCATTATGAAATATTTTTCGTCTTCGAATTCGTAATTAAAAATCAATTTTACCATTTACAATATGCAAACGGTGTCAAAGTTATCCACCAGACGCCTTCCTGATCAATGCATTATAAACACTTTTTGTGACCGAATTTGCATGCTCTAACTCACCTGATAACCGAGATGGAGTACTCGATTGTGATGAGGATGAGGAAGATTCAGCCTCCATAGATTGTGTTCCTTCTATCAGATCTTCACCCACATCGAAATAGGATTTAAAAGTACTCGCCTGATTTACAATATCTACAACAGTATTAACACTGCCAACTTTTCTTCCAAGCAAAAGCCCGGTAACATCATCAGCTGTCTTTGACTCTGAAATTTCTCCAACAGGAGTGGAATACTGTGGATCTTCAGATGCATCGCCACCTTCGACCAAATTTGCAAGTTGTCTGAATCCTTGAACAGTGGTGTAGGAGCCAGTGACAAAAATAGCTCCTCCAATAACGGGTCCAGCCCCCGTTGGACATGTGACTACTCCAAAAGCAATACCTCCCAAAGCGGTAGAAATACCACTGGCGATCTTCCATACACCTCCAGCCCCTCGTTGCACATTTTCAGGGACATGAACATCTTCATATCCGCCAGATATTCCAGCTCCATAAATTGAACCTGTATATTCATCGTTTATTATTACAGAAGTCATTTCCAGCCCATCCAAATCAATTGCATCAATCGGTCTGTTACTAGCAAACTGATATGGCGACAATTCAGGATATTTTTGCTCTTGCACAATCAACGGGTCAGCACTCAAGAATCTGCCAAGTCGTGGGTCATAAATTCTCATCCCATAATCCTGCTGATTTCCAGTCCCTTTCACCTCATTGTCGTTCTCTTTGCCATTGAATCCGAAACGGTGACACCCGCGCCTCTGTAGGCCTCTTTGGGAGCCATTCTTCACGCGAGTAAACAAATATTGATTGTCTGAATATGTTGTATGAAAAGATATTTCGGCCATGGAAAATTAACGATGAGTAAAGATAGAAAATTATTCGAAAGCGTGCATAATGTTAAAAATGGGTCACAAGGGGGTTTGACCTTTGTTGGAGCGGGATGTGGCGTCCCATTTGTGACTCAAATTTATTGAAATTGGTGTTGGGTGCGCGTTTGCATAATTGTTTGTGAACGCGGACGCGGCGCGAGCAGCTCAGAAAACCAACCAAGCAAAAAAGCCACTCTTTTGAGCGGCTTTTTCAATATTGGGATTTTTATAAAAGATCTTTCTGGAATTTGAAATAGTGTTATCATTTCAATCAGTTGGAACATTCCGGAATTTCCTTGGACGATAATATGTAAAACTGACTGCCAAATTTAAACGTTTTTAAAACAGTCGGCTTTTCAGCAAACAGATTGTGCCTTACTATGAGGTATTTGAGCTTTTTCATTTTTACCAAGTTCCATGGGAGATCAGACAATTCATTCCCACTTAAATCCAATGATTCTATGGTTTGGCTACTGGTAATATCTCCAGGAATGGTTTTCATATGACATTTCCACATGTTCAAATTTCTCAAACTTTTAAATGCTGCAAAACTAAAATTGTATTTCGTGTTTTCAGGAATATTAGTAAATGAAAGATTAATTAGGTTTCTGAAATCATTGATTCCACTTTCAATAGATTCCAATTCAGAACAGCCAACAATACTTATTCTGGTAACTGATGTTATCAATTGATGTTTTTCAAATAAAGACTTGCCTGAACTTATACCAATTATTAATGTGTGTAAATTTCTGTATTTTGAAAAATCCACATCAACAGAATCTGCATTAATATTTTCCAAACAAAGACGCTCAATATTCCTTAGAGCATATAATTGACTATAATATTCTGGAACCTCCTTCATATCAATTGTTAAATTCCTTATGGCTGAAATGAATTTTGGATATTTTTTTACATCAATCATTGAGAACACACCATATGGTACAACAATTCTCTTTCTGCTCACTGTGTAAATTTCAACCTTGTTTCGTTGCCAATTTTCATAATATATTTTAGAAACAGGATTGCTTTCCTTTATATCATTCTGTTGCTTGTTGCAGGCAATTGCAACGAGAAATACTAATGCAGTAATTTTATAAATAGATTTCATGTAATATTGATTTACTTAAAACATTGGGACGTTTGCTCGTCTATTTAAAGCACGATCTCTCTTTTCAGTTTGAAGCCGTTTATCATATTCATCTTTTTTTATTACATACTGTGACCATTGTTTATCAACTGATTCTTCAAAAACTTGAGTTTTTTTCCCAACATGCTCTGGTGACGACGAACCTGGTTGATATACATTATATCCATTGTCAGTATAAGGAGCATCCACGTCGTCACTTGCATAGCTGCATGCGCCATTTATTTCAGCAGCATCTCCCTCTGCAGCAGCCGGGCCAACAGCTTTCAGGCCAACTCGAACAGCAAAAGCTTGTGCTAAACCATACTTGTTAAACGGACCTGGATCACTTGCTACATCATTACCAGTATTGCATGCTCCAATATTAACCACCGCATTCGGAGAGAATGCAGTTCGATCAAACTGTTCTGCATCAGATTCATTTAGATGAACGCCTCCTCCAAGTAGTAAATCACTTGGGCAGGCATGCGTGAGAAAAACCAAATCTGTAACTTGCTCTTTATAAGCAACATCATTACAAGTTGTCGTTGTTGTAGGTCTGCAATTAGCATATTCAACAATATCCTGCTCGTTATAATAATAGACAACCTTTACTCCCATCTTTAAAAGTTTATCAGTATATGCTTGTCCTCGTTTTAAATCATCAGCATCATTTCCATTGAGCATCACGGTCGTATTCTCACCATTCCTTTTTAATTTTCTTGCATAGAATACAGCTCTGCCATAGAAGTTGTTCTCACGAGCCATCCCAGTTCCATCAGTACTGGCAGGACCCTGAGCTCCAACTACAATAATATTCTCCCTCCCATCCGGATCAATCACCGCAATAGGATCACAATATCCAAAATGATAGGGTGAATATCCCGGATATTTCACCGCTAACGGATCGCAAGCCATCCATCTCCCAAGCCGGCTATCATACAACCGCGCACCAAAATCATAGGCACTTCCGCTGGATTCAAAAAGCTCATCAACTTTCTCTTTGCCATTGAATCCGAAACGGTAACACCCGCGCCTCTGCAGACCGCTTTGGGAGCCATTCTCCGCGCGTGCCAACAAATATGGATTGTCTGGATATGTTGTATAGAAAGATATTTCGGGCATGAAAAATTAACGTTGAGTAAAGATAGAAAATTATTTTTTGGTGCGAGATTTTCGCAGACCTGCTCTGCGCGCGCATTTGCGTAATGCTTTGTGAACGCGGGCGCGGCGGGTGTAGCTCCGAAAACCGGCCAGCCAAAAAAGCCACTCGGTTGAGCGGCTTTTTACCAATATTGGGATATGTATCAAAGATTTATCATGGATGGTGCAGTGTGACCAACAATCTTATTTTCTTATTTTAATCTCTACAATCGGATTACTGTATTTTTCCAATTCTATTAATTGGTTGGCGATTTTTTCATTCCATTCGGTCTGTTTCTCTTTGTTAAGATAGTGATTGGTTTGCTCATCATATAATTTGTGATATTCAATTAAATTTTTTCTGATATTAACACATGCTTTTTCGATTTTTTTTGAAAAATTATTTTTTGAAAAAGCACTCAATATAATTTGTTTCCTAAATTTTCTAGCAAATATTTCAGTAATATCAAAATGTCCTTGTTCATGTTTTAACCCGTCGTCATCATCATAACCTTTTCTGAACCAAGATCTTTTTGGGTAAAATACAGCATTAATTTCAATCAAAAACGGATCTGTTTTATTTATAAAATCTATTAATATTGATGTTGTGGCTCTCGCTCCCTCATTGTAAGAAGAGTTTGGTTTACTTTGAAAATCATCCCATAATAATGGGCGGTCTTTGTTCCAAACAATGTAATTTTCAGCAGTTACAAATCCCGCCGTTATTAGAAATATTGCTGCTGTCAGCAAACATTTCACAAATCTTATTTTATTCATCGTCAGTTCCCTCACTCCCCGTATTTCTTGTTGCCGAAGTAGTTGAATTTGATGGGATACTCTGCCGTATATAAAGTGTCTCCCCAGGCTGCAAATTAAAATCTGCCGATATTGAGCCAGCCCCATTTACCGTGGTAGTGCCAAGCGGTGTCTCATTTTCGGTTCCATCGGTAACACCAATTTCAACAGTTATCTCTTTCGGATTTCCTTCTTCATCAACACCAGGATCAAATGTGACGGTTAGAGTACCATCGGGAAAGGTCGGAGTAGCCTCGGTTCTATCGAACCAGTCTTGGTCTTCGCCTCTCGTATTACGATCTAACGGGTTGCTGTTGTCAGGAATACTATAATCTTCATCATTATTATCTTCGTTTTCCTTTGGAAAACTTACAGGAGGAATATATGGTGTTGAGAAATTTGAATTTGATTTAGAATCGTTTGTTGTCCTGACTGTGTTTCGATAGTATTTTCCTCTGCAATCTATGCCAAATAATCTGTCAAAAGCGGTAATACCAGAAAAATCATTTGTTAATCTTGGTTTGTTTCTTCGTTTTGCAAAATTATTCTTGTGGCTTTCTAATCCTTCCAAATCAATACACCGAATCACATCATTCTCCGCAAACGCATAAGTGCTATTCCATGGATATTCTGGTGCTAGCGGGTCAACAGAAAGGAATCGCCCAAGGCGAGAATCGTATATTCTGTATTTAAATTCGATGCTGTTTCCTGTCCCTTTTATTTCGTTATCAGCCTCCTGACCATTGAATCCGAAACGGTGACACCTGCGCCTCCGCAGGCCGCTTTGGGAGCCATTCTCCGCGCGTGTCAACAAATATGGATTGTCTGAATATGTTGTATGGAAAGATATTTCGGCCATGAAAAATTAACGTTGAGTAAAGATAGAAAATTATTTTCAAGTGCATTAAATGTTAAAAATGGGACGCCAGGGGGTTTGAGTAGTGTGGGAGCGGGATCTAGCGTCCCATGAATGAATTCAATTGGTGTGGAACGCTATATTTTTGAGAACTTTCGAAATGACTCAAAAAAGCCACTCGGTTGAGTGGCTTTTGGCAATATTGGAATATTGTTATGAAACTATCTTAGATAGTGTTAGTTTGCAATACTGTTCTTCCTTTTCTGCATTTCTTTTTCAAAATGTTTCCTTTCGTTGAACAAACCCGAGTATCTCAGTATTATCTGTAGCTTCTGTTTTTTTACATTGGGAGTTGTATTAGGCCCAGAAATAGTTAGCATTCCAAAAACACCTCTTTTTTCAAGGACGGAAATTACATTTGGTAAAGTAATAAATGCGTTGAACGATAAATAGTAATACTTCAAATCAGGCAGTAGCCCGAATTCATCAGGGATTGAATCGATGCAATTAAACGACAGATCAACATCCTTCAGCTTTTTGCATTTTCCCAGACCTTTTGGGAATTCAGTTAGAAAGCAATCACAAATAGCAACTGTATCTAATAATTCAAACCTGGAAAAATCACATTCAAAATTGACTCCGGGACAATCATTAATGTATAAATGATTCAATCTGTGAAATCCTTCAAAACCAGCGCAAAGCGTGTTTATTGAGCACCTAGAAATTGACACACTCTTAACTGAAGTATTATTGAAATAGTTGGCAAATAATGAATCGCAAAATGATACTCCAATGTAAAGACTTTGTAGCTTAAGCAGCCTGTTGAGATCAATCGAATACTTTCTGGAATTGATATAGTAAATTTCAAGATCCTTAAGGTTTTTAAAATTGTATAAAAAGTCTTCGAAAACACTATCCGTTTCATTAACAACAATTCTTTCAACCTTGCCGGCAAGTTCAGCATTTGCTGAAAGCTTGCGCGCCATTGGGATGCTCAGCTTTTGTGGGTTCCCATTGAAAAATGAACTGTCAGGTGTTGTATCATATACAACAATACAATCATCTGACAGCAATTCATTGTTTCTTTCCATGGCTATTTTGAAGCCTGAAAATTCTTCCGAACAACCACTAATTGAAATTAGTATCACTAATAATATATATCTAAGCTGTTTCATTTCGTTTAAAATGATGGTACGTGCTGGTCCTTTTTTGGTTTCTTCTCACCTTTATTTCCATAATCACGATCCTTTGCAGGTTGTGCAGGTTTAATTTTTTCCGGTTCCCATCTGAATTTATATTGTTTGTTTGGAGACATTTCGAAAGTAGAAGATGGAGTGGATGTTCCATTGGGATGAAAGGTTCTCCCATCTTCTAAATACACTCCTGTGTCTGTTTCACCTGCATAAATGCCAGATCCAATGGGTCCTATGACGTCAATGCCAAATAAATTCGCAAGTCCCCTTAATAAATCTTCTTGCGCTGTATGACATGCACCGGAATGAATTTTTGCATCACTTGTAAAGGCGTTTTTATTAACTTTTTCAAAATCTGAATAACCCATTCCGAATTTTCCTTCCTTAAGAAGAAACTTAACGAGATTTCCGTGACATAGAAACATCAGATCCGTAATCTTCTCAAATATTGTTTTATAATTCGGCTGATCACCGCGACTTCTATTCAAATAATCAATGATTTCTTGGTTACTATTGTAATAAATAATATTTGCACCCGCATCTGTAAGGCTTTTAATATATTCAGATGCTCCAACTACTTCTTCTTCGTTGGGACTTCCATAAATAAAGACGGTTAAGACTTCACCTTCAGTAGCCATTTTGTTTGCATAATGCACTGCCTTTCTGTAAAAATTATATCTTCTTTTCATCCACTTATCTGGAGGGCCCTGATATCCAATAACAATAATATTTTCCATTCCATTTGGATCCATTACAATTATAGGATCACAATATCCAAAATGATAAGGCGAATAACCCGGGTATTTTGCCGCCAACGGATCGCAGGCCATCCATCTCCCAAGCCGGCTATCATACAACCGCGCACCAAAATCATAGGCACTTCCGCTGGATTCGAAAAGCTCATCAACTTTCTCTTTGCCATTGAATCCGAAACGGTAACACCTGCGCCTCTGTAGACCGCTCTGAGAGCCATTCACCGCTCGCGCGAACAAATAACGATTGTTTGAATATGTTGTGTGAAAAGATGTTTCGGGCATGGAAAATTAACGTTAAGTAAAGATAGAAAATTATTTTCCGTCACCGTTTTTATTTTGGTTGTGGAAATTCCAGGTCGAATCTCCATTCCAGCGAATTGATCTTTTTGGTCAGCTCTTCTAAATCAGAAATAATTTCACCGAAAGCTGGCGGATTTTCTTCATAAATCATCTGTTCAATCATGCCATTGTAGTCTGCTTTCCATGCTTCCATCAACTCTACGGGAGGTATCGGATTTATTGTCTGTGGCTGATGCAAATTGTAGTTCACTTCGCCCACTCTTGTAAAATGGTATCGGTGATATACAATGGTTTCATACAAAGCCCTGTCAGCAAGCGCTTTTTCAGCAAAACTTGTTTTGGATAATTTCACCACATCGTACAAATGGCGACTGAGCCGGTTAACTCTTCTTTTTTCAGCTGGCCGGTGAAATTCTTCATGTAAAAGAAAAATTTTCTCAAGAAAAGTTCTTTCCGGATTAACGGTTGGAATAATGGCTGGTGGCTGTATGAAACCAGCATCAGGAAATACTTCGTCAAGATGAGACCGAATGCTGCGCATTGAGAAAGGTTCACGTAAAGAACGACAACTGATCTCTATCTGAACTGCAGGCTGCAGGTAGCCGGGCGCGTCAATCACATTTGGATAATAAATGGAGATTTTACGATCCAGGTCGCTTTGCTTTTCCTTTACCAGTTCCAGCCGCACGTTGTCATATCCTTTGCTGGCAAACTCATCAATCAGTTCCGGATAAAAAACATTATCAACGTACAAGCCTGTTTCTTTGCGGAGTTTGCCACGTTCATTTTTACTAAGCTCTCCATCAAAGCCGAGAAAAGCCCGATCCAGAGCCAAATCAACGTCCTCGGAAAAACGGTCAATAATTTTCCAGCCCTTGCTAAGCGAGGTGCCGCCTTTAAATACGAGGTGTGCCGACACATCAATCCCGAAAACAACAGACAATGTTTGCACCACCCACCAGTCCTTTTCCGCAGCAAACGCTGACAGGCCAATCCTTTCTGCTGTTTCAATATAAGCCCTTCTCTTTGTTTCGTCAGGGACTGTTATCCAGGGATTCATGATTTTGATTTTTTTATTGCCTTTCGCATTATTATCCGTATCCATTCAGGAGCCAACCTTATATCATGTTCAAGTCTATAGGGATCTTCTTTTTTCAAATGCTTCAGAATGACTTTAATCTCAGTTTCTGTGACATTGTCCTTCCCGATATCTTTCAGAGCCTGAATAACCACACTGCTGATTTTCCCAATTGCAGCAAGATTTCTGGGCGTTGTCTTTTTAAAAATAATTTTTCGCTTGCCAATGGAAATTCGTCTCGCTGCGCCATCAGTAAGATAAACAACATTTATTGGGACCTGCGTGGAAAGGCCCAATGCATTCAATGCAGCAGCTCCAGTAATAATGATACGGCTTTTGTCTCTGCGGCTGATGGCTTCGGCAATGGCTTCGGTGCCCGGCCTAACCGTTCCGAGAACAGAATCGCTTTCCAACCGCGCGTATATGCCACGTGCCACGCGCGAAACACTCCCCCGACTGACTAATCGCTCCAGTGCTTTGGCAACAGCTTTAGCGCTCCCGAAAGACAGAAAATCTTCGGTAAAATAAAGCGTACCCCTCTTCGCTTTTTTAAATTTTGCAAGTATCATGTCATCAGCACTTAACATGGCGTTTGATTATTAAACATGTCGCAAATATAGTAAATAATTGCGACATTATTACCGCAGTACAAAGTTGAAAGATTTCATTTTAATAATTCAGATTTTTTGCATGAACTGAATTCAAATACAACATATGAATCTCACTCTACTTTACAGCAATCTGAATTTTTTGAGAGACGCCCACCTTGAGTAAAGATAGAATATTTTCTCAAAGTGTGCATAATGTTAAAAACGGGTCGCCAGGGGGGTTGGGTAGTGGTGGTGCGGAATGTGGCGTCCCAGAAATGAGTGTTTTTGGTGCAAATTGGTGCTAAATGCGAGTTTGCATAATTCTTTGTGAATGCGGGCGCCACTGGGTAGCCATGAAAACCAATCAGGCATAAAGCCGGCGCAGTGGCCGGCTTTGCGATATAATGTTGAAAATCTGTGTTTTACCAATATTGGGATGGACATTTAGGATTTGTCATGGATGGTGCAGCGCTGTGGCCGGCTTTGATGAGATTTATTGAATTTCAGTGTTTTACCAATATTAGGATGTGTATCAAAGATTTATCTTGGATGGTGCTGGGATGACGAAAAGCGAGTGTGCCATGCGATAAATCGGATACGACTACGAATAGAATACTAGTTATTCATCCATCACAATCCAATATTTATCTGGCAGTATAGGCTTGGTTATAAATTTGTTCTTATGCAAAGTTATGAACTTTAATCTTTTCATTTTCGTGATACTATCAGGAAGATATTGTAAATTATTATTGGTCAAAATCAAATGAGTAATTGTATTATTGCTCAATAAATCCCCTGGAAAACTATCTAAATTACAACCTAATAATTCTAGATACTCCAGACTGTCTAAATCCGCAAAACTGAAATTATAGACTGTTCTGTATGGTAAATTCTTAAAGTGCAATGTAGTTAAATTACAAAAGCCATTTATGCCTTTATCGATTGATTTAAGAGTTGGACACCCGACAATATCAACAATTTTCACAGACGGAACAACAAACTCATCATCAAATAAATTTGAGCCATTTTCCATTGAATAAAACAATTCGTACAACTTATTGAATTGAGCAAAATCGATTATAATTGAATCAGTATTAATTTTTTCAATTGTAAGAGTTGTTACGTTTTTGAAATTGTAGAACCTATCATCGAATTTATTAATGCCTTGCAAATTGATGCCTAATATCTCGACAGAATCCGCAAATGAGCTGACAGCAACCTTGTCTAAAACAAAATTATATGGCAAATGCACTCTTTGCAATGATTTAAATGCAATTTCCACGGTTTTCGTTCTCCAAATTTCCCATTTATTTTCAAGAATGGTTGAAGATATTGCGATGTCAGGATTCTGATCCGTTGAGCAAGACGAAAATACAGCTAACATGCCGACAACCAAAATTATATTCATTTTTTTCAAAACATTGGGACATTAGTATCAATTGCTTTGTTTCCAGTAGTTTCATCTTTTGCAAACTTTGCCCGTTCCAATTTCCATTTTTTTATTGCTTCATCCACTGATTCTCTAAAAACAACAGAACGTTCTTCTATTGATTCAGTAGGCTTTGGATTGTTTGGAGAGTAAACATTTGTCCCATTATTGGTGTATGGCCCCTCAATATCTCCAGCATAACTGCAAGATCCACTTGGCCCAACGGCTTCAATTCCTACACTAACAGCAAATGCTTGAGCTATACCACCCTTTAGGCCAGTATAACAAGAGCCTAAGTTTACTACAGCATTTGGAGAAAAGGACTCTCTGAGAAAGTTAGCAACGTCATCACTAGCAATGGATAAACCACCTCCAAGTAATAACTCGTTGGAATTTGAATGATTTAAAAACACTAAATCAGTTACATCTTCCGTATATTCTTTTCCTGATTCATCCATTTTTGATCGATTATTAACATAGTTGAAAATGTCCTGTTCGCTTGAATAATAAACAATTTTAACTCCGCTTTCCCTCAATTTAAAGATATACCTTTCCCCTCTTATACGGTCAGCTATATCGTTTCTATTAATCAACACTGTAGTCTGTTCTCCTGAACTACTTAACTTTTTTGCGTGATGGACTGCTCTTCCATAGAAATTATTTTCCCGGGTCATGTATTCATCTGGACCTCCCTGAACACCCACAACAATCACATTTTCTCTTCCATCTGGGTCAATTACTGCGATCGGGTCGCAATATCCAAAATGATAAGGCGAGTATCCCGGATATTTCACGGCCATCGGATCGCAAGCCATCCATCTCCCAAGCCGGCTATCATACAACCGCGCACCAAAATCATAGGCACTTCCGCTGGATTCGAAAAGCTCATCAACTTTCTCTTTGCCATTGAATCCGAAACGGTAGTTGTCCGAATTCGAATTTCTTCCCGGCATGGCGGAGCCAAAGGGATAGTAATCGGTGCTTGAAATTACATCGGCAATATAGTGGTCGAGATTGCTGCCATAAGGCACTGCAATGCGGCGGTCGGAAATGGTGGTCTGAACATTGCCTAAGTGATTCGAAATCTCGTATTGTTTGTGGGCGAGAGTTTGAGAATAGGCATTCACACAATGTTCTGTGCAAGCCATTACAACCGTTGCTATACCCCATGATATACCAGTAAACAGCCCTGAGCTGCCATCAATGGTTGCCGTAAAGTTGCGTGTTTTTTCGGCGGCAGCCACATCGTTGAGCACTCCAAGTCGGCTGCTACCATAGAGGTAGGTTTCCTGCAAGTCGTAGTTGGCTCGGTAGCTGCTGCCTCCCAGCGGTGTATAGGTTTGCTCGTAGGTGGCCATGGTTTGGCCTTGTGCATCGAGGCTGTACCAAGTGTATGTCCAAGCCGGTTGCGTGCTCAAAACACCGCCCGTGCGTGGTTTCACTATTTTGCAAATACGGTTACCCATAGGATCATAAACGAACTCGAGGTCCGATTTAGTACTTCCGCTGGTACGCGTCACCTTCTTCACCTTGCCATACACGTTCCATTCAATGGAGTTTATTTGTTCAGCTTTATCCTGAATCAAATTTCCAACTTCGTCGTACATAAAGTTCCAAGTGGCATCGTCGGTCTCGTCGAAGGTGCCCTGATTTGGGTCGTCGATATCGGTGGTGTAGTTAGATGTATAAAGGGGATTGTCGTTATACCCCAGCAATATGTTGTTCATGCGCCGGTCGTTGTAGCCACTTAGCCCATTGGTAGTATATCCGTAGCTCAGATTGTCCATGTTAAAATTTCCAACCTCTCCGTTTCGGAGCAAAGATAAAATATTTCCGTTAAAATCATAGGTATATAAAGAATGATATGCCTGACTTTCTCCTGACCCGCTTCCCCATTCATTATAATCCAGAATATCCGGATCGTTATACATTGTTGCTTCTTTCAGACGATTAAGCTTGTCGTATCTAAAAACATATCCTTGCAAATCCATCATCTGCTCCTGAGTGTTGTACAAACCTGTATTCCATGCTGCAATATTACCATTATACAAGTCGTAAACAGCTGTATAATAATCGGAACCATTATCAATGGTTGGTTCAAATTCGGGATTGCGCCCACTGTAGGTGCTGTTGCAAATAACTACATCGGCTGGGTCTTGTTTATAATAGGTAAGTGCAAAACCAAAAGCATCTTCGCC
Source organism: Bacteroidetes bacterium GWF2_43_63 (assembly GCA_001769275.1). Classification (NCBI taxonomy): domain Bacteria; kingdom Pseudomonadati; phylum Bacteroidota; species Bacteroidetes bacterium GWF2_43_63. Next base: position 23,650 of record MEOQ01000027.1, read on the forward strand.
AAAACAGGCATCGAGGTTATTGGTACTGCCCGATATTCGTCCGTTGCCATCGAGCCCTGGGTCGCGATTGGGTTTCAGGGTCACAGAGTTGATGGCTTTGAGCCAACCATTGATGGTATAAACATAGTCGAGTCCTTGCACATGGTATTGGCCCAACTCCAAACGGGCCATGGTGCCCATGCTGTTGTAGAGTTGTTTTGCATCCTGCGTCCACACAAAACCATCGCGACTGGTGAAAACGGCCCGCAGGCGATTATTCACATCGTAACTATAGCGGTGAATGAATTGGTCGAACTTTCCGCTCTGATATACCAGTTGTTTCACATTGCCCGAGAGCAAATCGTAGGTGTAATCGGTGCGGGTAATCTGCATCCACAAAGGATCGAGTTCGGGAATATCGCACAACACCGTTTTGGCGTTTCCATGCACGTCGTAGCTATAGTGTATGGCACTCTCGTAGGTACCGTCGTTGTTCTCATCTTTAGTGACACTACACACGCGGTTGCGAATATTTTCCTGCCCGCTGGTGCCAAACTGAACGCCAATGCCGCTGAGGCTTTCATCGTACCAGGTCCGCATCACCTGGCTCAGACTGCCTGTTGAAATGGTGCTGTACCATGTTGTATAATAATCATCGGTTGTTGCATCATTATCCTTGTACACCATGAACGATCGTGTCTCATCATACGGATCCGTTTCCTGACCGATCACAGAGGGATCGTCGTACAAGCTGGCCTCTCCGGTTTCTTTGATTCGACCAAAGTCGTCGTAAACGGTGTAAGAATATCGACGGTAATCGTTGATGCCGGTTTGCTGTTTTTTGTTTTGCGACACAATAATGCGCCCCTTATCGTCGTAAAAATATTTGGTGGTGGAGCCAAGTTCGTAGGAATTGGCTGCGAGTTTTTTCATCCCATCAGGGATGGTTTGTTCGGTCACCAGCTGATAGCTGTTATATTCGTAGCTGGTTACCATGCTGTGGTCGGGATACACAGATGGGTAAGACGTCGGATTGTTGCGGTGATTCTGAACCTGAGGAAGGTCGAGCACTGCAATCGGATGCACGCCTTCGGGCGGCACAGTGCGTACCAGATTACCGGCCTGGTCATAATAATACAGCGTGTACAAAAACTCATTGCTTTGGTAGTACACTGCAAAATGTTCACGGCCTTCAATATTGTTGAGGGCCATCTCGTTGTATGCTGCGATGGTGAGCGGAAGTTGCTGATTGAGCAACTGATTGTAGAGCAGCTGCTCCTGAAAATCGGCTTCAATCTGATTCTGATTTTCGCAATCGGTTATCAATTCTTCCAATGTGGGCTCTTCGGGATCGAAATCGATACACGATAAATACGTTGGAAAACCATAGCTCTGAAGGGTAGTCCACGACGGGTTGCTGCTGCTGCATTCGCTCACCCAGCGGCTTACATCGGCATCACTGAAAGTTGTGCCAAACAAATCGTTCAGTTCGCTGGCCACTGTGGCCGGATCGTTACCGTTGTCTTCGTAAAAGTTGGTAAATATATCGCAACTACAGGTAGCTTGGTTGCTCGAATACAAATGAACTGGAACTTCGCAACCAGCATCGTAGCAATTTGTAACCACATCTTCGAAGGTGTACCAGTCTTTTGGGTTGTTGGGCCCTACCGCATAGGTGCCTTCGTCATCGCCCCAGAAGCCATTGGCTTCGCCGCAACTGTTTTCGCAGATTTCAATCAACCAGCCTTGTACTTCTTGAGTGGTATAGCTACCACTCAGTGTGCAGTTGGAGAGTTCGAATATCCACCCAGCTGCTGCATCTTCGCAGTTGGTGTTGCACACAGTGCTTTCTGACATATACGTCGAAATATTCGACATGAATCCATACATCAATTCGCTTCCATTCTTTGCAGGACAAGCATCGCCAAGCGCTTCAAAGATGAAGTTGGTACCATAGCGAACAGACATACCTGCATATGTTGTTGGGCTTGTAACAACACCATAATTATCGGTTTCGAGTAAGCTGTTGCTACATTTTTCCTTACCGTTAAAATACAGCATGTATTCCCTAAAAAACTGATATACAGAACGAAAATAAGCAAACTTACTCATCTTACCCGTGCCAGTACCTATCAACCCATTGGCTCCGTGCAATGTTTGAAAAAAATCTTCAGTAGATTGGGCAACTCCAGTCCCACCTCCAGTAATATCGTCCGGATCTTCTATTACATACCATATACTGTAAAAAACGTCGTAATTGGGTTCATAAAAGAATTTAGTCAGATAGGTTGCCATAGTCTCCAGATATGAATGGCCTTCGCAGAAATCTTCTTTACACTCAATAAGAGGATCAATTTCTCCAGTAATTAGTGTATTATCAATACAAACATAAGCGACATTATCCGAACTCACCCCACTGGAGTTGCAATCGGGATTTATTGTTGCTGGATTAAAATATCCCTCCAAAATAGCAGTTGCATCGTCATTACAATTTACCATGTCCAAATAATACTGATCCGAAGGAGCCATTCCATTATCACCACCACTGCCACATGTGTACAAGCAATGTTGTTCGTACTGACAATACTCTGGATGAAATGGCAACAGTAATTCATCCCAGAATGCACCGTAGGTCTGGCTGTTCCAGCTTGCTTCTTCGTCGTCCCACGCCTCGCGAACTTCGTCCCAGGTGGTAAAGCTGTATCCACCGCCAGAGGCGTTGATTACATCGTCGAGTATATCGGTACTGCTTTGTGCATCGATATATTCCATCATATAGTCAATATATCTATTCTCATAGCCAGTTGTTTCATTGTAATAATACTGGCTTATCATAAGTCCACCGTTACCATCCGAAACCAAGTGTGCAGGCAAGTTATCAAAATACTGTCCGCCAGGACTCATATCGTGCTGCATCAGCCTGCGGGTAAACTCACATGGGCTCTCACTCATAATGGGTTGTTCGCCACACGACTCTTCCACACAATTTACCATAAGCAACCATGCTGCAGAAGCCGATATCACTACGCCTTCTTCATCAATATAAATGGTATCCCCTTGGGCATCCAAACCCAACACGTATTTCATGCGGCATACATTTTCACATTCGAACAAACAGGGCGATGGCATCAACTCTGGCACTTCTACACAGGTTTGAAGATTGGCAAAATTCGCTTCTATCCATTCAACTGGGCTATCGCTCAGGGTTACTCTCTTCACGATGGTGTATTCGCCTGGACCTGGAGGGGTGAAATCAAAATAAATGATACTCACATCGCTTTCGTCGTTAAATTCGTAGTGGGTGCCAGCAACGATTGGTCCATTTGCATCAACCTCGTCGCCATACTCGTCGAATGCATAAATGCTCACGTTGTATTTGGCTGTAATATTATTGGGCATGCATTCTACTGCCCCGCTTGTGCCTGTTAACGCATAGGCAAAATGAAACACCTGTGCCGACGAAGTCGCAAACACCTGATAGGTTGTTACACTCGCATTGTCCTGTACTTCGTTGAGCAGCATCAGGTCGTTGTTCACAGTGCTGCTTCCTGGCGCATTGTCTACAGACAGAAGGTCATCGGCGTTACCCCCGTCTATAGATGTGGCTATCACCCGACCATGAAGGTCGCTGATGCTGTAGCTTATCTGACCATTGCCATCGACCATTACCTGCTTATGATAGTTCTCGGCTATACCTACTTCGTTGCCAAAGAGCATATCAATCTGGTTCTGGTCGGCATTGCAACTGTAAACCATCACACCATGATTGCTGCCAGCTTTAAAATCGGAGCCAGCCAAAAAACTTCCGCGAACACGACCTGTTCCATCGCTACGATAAATCGTGCGACGATATGGATAGCCATCGGCATTGGGCAACCACGCCTCGAGTCCTTGCTGGTTGATATTCTGGTCGGAATAAAAATTGCCACTACCATCGCTGGTACTCATGACATTGGGTTGGTATAATTTCAAATCGCCATCAATGTCATCCTTGTCAAATCCACCATTGAAATCATCATAAAATATGAGTCCTACATTGGGGGTCGATGATGGCAAAATCTCAGCAGCAACTCGCCCTTGATAGTCATAAATGGCCTCGCCAACTATAGCTTTTTTCTCTTTGCCATTAATAAAGCCTATGCTTTGGCGTACATGACCCAATCCATCTACGTATTGTATCTGCTCCTGATAATTACCTTGCTCGGTATAGCTCACGCTGTATTGCCAGTTCTTTTCTTCCTCCAGTCCACTAAAATAGTATTTATGCGCCGTCGGGATGTCTTCAATGTATGCACTTCCGCCTGCATCGTAGCTCCAAAGGGTTTGCTCAAGGCTCCCTACATAGGAACTATAGTAATAATAGCCTTTCCCGCGTACACGGTAAACTATCGCTCCACTGCTATAACCCATCGGTATGCGAAACCAGTTGTTGGTCGTATTAATGCGATATGCGTTGCTGAAATCTACTTCGTACTTATCGGGTGCTATATTGGTAATATCTGGAATATCAACAAAAACCCATTCAACATCATAACTCTCGGCTCCATAAACAAATGGCCACGATATGGACAAACTTCCGGGCTGCTGAAAGGTGGTTGCACATACTCCTACTGTTGGGGTACTGAAGATGTCTATCTTATAATACCGATTGGTGCTTAGCTCTACATCCAACAACAAATCGCTCGGTGCACTGCTTATACTGCCTGTATAACTAATGTTGGTAATGGTCAATTCGGCTTTGTAGCCTCCATCGGCATAGTTCTTTACTATCTCGGTTTGGTATTCTCCACTCGGGTCATACTCAACCATCAACTGCTGGTTGGTGTAGTCGTAGTAGCTACCACTGGCAGAATATAACCGAAGGGTGTAGGTAACCGTACAACTCCACGATGTTGAATAATAGTTCAATGTATTGCTCTGATCGTAATAAAAACGCACGTTTACCTTGCTACTGTTGTTTACAAAATAATCCTGATAAGTGCTCGGATTGGCTACCATGTATTCATAGTGCTGATCTTCTACTTGTATTTTTGCACCATTTATCAATGTGGTGCCCCGCAAACCGTCTAAAAGGGTTTGGGTGGAGGAAAACGCCGAAACCGAAATGCTTGTAAACGCAATTACCATCAACAACCGAAAGCCTTTAATATTCATAAGAGTCGCTTTAATGTAATTGAACAACTTTATAGTCTGAAAAATCACCAACACCATCATAAGTTCCTTGAGATTTCTTCACATAAGATTTCAAATCGAACCACGATTTACTTATCGATTCATTAATGAGTGTTTTTGTAAACTCAACAACAACTTTTCGAAAAACCACCCCCTCATAATCGCTGTAAAAATATTCAACCCGCAAAAGTTGATTCGTCTCATTCTCAACAGACATTTCAATACGCTCAATACCAAGTCGCTTTACCGCGCCTGTTTCAATAATGCTCATTCCATCTTTCGATGACACCAATTTATAATTCATTTCTTCGTCGGAAAAAGAAGACCACGGAGTGTCAAAATCAGGAATTTGCTCCTTTTGCATTCGAATCGATTTGGCAACCTTGTCGATAAGAAGAACATATCCCGACGAGGTAAGCACCGAAATCCGATCGAAAGCATCGTGATAAAAGAGGTTTTTTTGCTTCCGCGTCGAAGCGGTTATTATTTGTGCTGGCATCTGATCGTTAGCACCAGAAAACATATTCACTCTCATCTCTATTTCGTACGACAATGCAGTAGAATACCTCTTAGCAACATTGAGGCAACGGGTCAATGCACCCGAATCCTGAGCTTCAGTATTATCAGGAATCAGAAGAATTGATGCAAGCACCAACAAAAACAGTATGTATCTACTCGAAATACTTTTCATAACTAATAGCTTTGTCTAACGTTTTTCCACATACTACCCACCGAAGTTCTGCCTTTGGCAGTCTCCCTAAGCACATTCATGATTCCACCTTCGTTGTTATAAACATAGATGGTGGCAAAATTCTGATCGTCGAGTTCGGCTTTCAGTTGCATGGTTTTTGCGTCAAATACCATGGTTTTCATAGAACTATTGAACGGATGAATCCGAATATCGTCAAAGTATGTTCGAGTTCCCGACGAAAGAATTACTTGGAAACTGGCAAAGGTTCCAGCAGGAATTTCAAATTCGCCATACATTCTTCTCCAGCCATCAATCTGGTCGCCGGTATTGGGCAATGTGATTGTTTTAATGGTGCTGCCATTGTATTTAATGGTTGCAACAGCACTATATGCATGATTTCCGGTTATATTCACCCAGGCACTGAAAACATATTTTTTGGTTCCCGTTGCAGGAGGTTCAGGCATAAAATACGGATTGTTATTTTCGGTAGGCGACGATACGGTTGTGTACGATACGTCTGCACCATACGAAATCTGAAGGCTATATCCGCCTGTATGGGCATAATCAGGATTAAGTATAGGAGCATCACCATCGCTGCCCATTTTAAAGTTCAGATGACCATGTCCTTTATTAAAAACATAGTTGCCTCCGGCATAATCTTCGAAACCATCGAAAGCCATTTCGAAATAGCTGCAATTGCTGGCAGCTGCCACAGCAATATCGCGCGCACCTTCAATATAATGGCCGTAGAGTGCTGAATTTTTGTTATTGAGAATATCCTGATTTTCGAGCGCCCAGCCAAATGGTGAGTAGCGCGACATTTCCGAATTCTTTCTCCACTCATCAGAATTGGTTCCTGAAACCCAATCGTATATCGAGAAATAGGCATATTCGCCATCGTCCGAAATATCGTTTTGTGATGACGATTCGTGTACACGATTTACTAGGAAAGTATGACTACTCTTATTGAACCAACGGCCTTTTGCACCATATCGATATGGATTCTGCACCGATCGCGAACTAAGCGGCTGCCCATTCACATCCGGATCGTTGATGTCGGCATAATTAAATGTCCAATTGTCACTAAATTCAGTAGATTGTGCATGAAGAACCCCTACCATACATTGTTCAAAGCAATGTTGTGGATCATTCCACACTCCAATTATTTCTCTAGTAGTAGTTCCGTCAATAAAGTGACCAATTAAGTGATCATCATAAAAATCAATTGCTGTGATTTTTTCAGTACTACTAAAATTGTTTGCAGCAAAAACAATGGTAGCTGAGCACTTATCTGCATCATTTATTCCAATTCTTACAATTGGAAGATTATCTGTATTAACACCATATGAAACTTCGTTACCAGAACAGTCTGTATAACTTAAAGTAACACCATTCCAACAATAACTAGGCATTTTGTTATCGCAAAAAACATACAATCCTCCATAAGAACTTAAAGCGTAATTAATTGCATCAAACAAAGGGTTTGAAATAGATTGCGATAAGGGATTTCCTAACGTAACAATACTCCCGCAGCCAAGCCCGGTCATATTTCGTTTTCCGGAACGAACTGTAGTGATATTTAGCCCTGTAGCCGATGTAGTTTGCCCAGTTTCATCAATCAGATTTATAGAGTTGGTACCAACAGAATTAACCCACAATTTTTCGTATGTGGGTGGTGTCCCATATTGTGCAAAAATTTCGTCGCCTGGAGTATAGAAAGAAAGCTGAGTACTTGATAATCCCACATCGCCTCCAGAGGCCATGCTCAACCCTCCTATCGATAATCTGTAATTATCATTAGCCGATTCCATTCCGGGATAGTAGCTATGAGCCATATAATTATAAGTAAAAACTGGCTCACCGAACTCATTAAGAGCTTGGGAAAGCACCGGATCGCCGGTTGCGGCATCGTAAACCAGATTCTGCACTTCGGATCTTTGACCCTCACCCTTTGAAACAACTTTATCCAGAATTCCGTTTCGTTGAATTACCTTCATGGTAGAAAGTATTTGCACTGTACTTTCGTCAAAGAAAACATCGGGCAATAGAAATGGGACAAAAACTGGAGGAGCAACTTCAAGGTTGATTTGAATTCCCTCTGATTCAACTACAGTGTGATTCTCGTTGTCCGAAACAAACAAGTCGCGCTCAACTCCCATTTCTTCGGTACTTAATGTACCATCGGGGAACTGAACCTGAACGATATTGTTTAGAACATTGGCTCCATTTGGATTGTACGGACTCTGAGTTTTATAGATATAACTTGTTTTTGATATAGGCTCAATTGTAGGGTCATAAGGATTGTCGTTTGTCTTATAGGTCGAAAGAGCCTCAAGCTTCCCATGCATATTATTCAGTGTAATCAGATAACCCTGCGAGAAAGCATTGTTGTTGTACTTTTTCGAACCAATAAAAGGGATAAAAACAGTTTGTTTATTTCGCAGTTTAGCAATATCGGTAAATTCTTCTGTTACAGGGAAGTCTTTTGCGGTATAAAAATCGTATCGCGTGATACCCGCACCACTTTTCTTGAATTCAATCCCTGCAGGTGTGATATTGCTCACAACGACTTGGCTATATCCAACAACAGGGGAAGGATAATAATCTTCTGTCAGTGGCTTTTCAACATTGAACATTCGATATTCCTTCTTTTTATCACCACTATAGGTTTCCAGCCGATAGCGGCAGGCGTTTTCGTCACCACCAGCCAATGGTTCATAAGATGCTACTCCCGAACTACGTCCATCGGGCAATCTGTATTCGAACGATTGTCCGTAGTCGGAGCTCTGCCCTGCAGATACATCGTTCCAGTTATCGTGGTACATTATTTTTGAAACACGGTGACCTCCACCATATTTTATTCCATCGATGGTCGGGATACGAACAAACGAAGGACGATACTTGGAATTATTTGTACTTAACAACATCTTCGAGGCATATTGATTAATATGGCATGTAGTATACAAGCCCATCAAGGTCTGAAATGTGTTTTGATATAATGCGATAAACTGAGTTATCAATTCTCCGATAAAACCATTGTGGCTCAACGAAGGGTTTAGCAATTCAGGTCTTGAGTAATACATATACTGCCATGCAGCTTTCGAGAACGGATGTGTGTTCCCGCTATTTTCGTGCACCGGAACCGCTTCAAGTGTTATAAATCCGCAATGAACTCCTCCATAATCAACAACACCCCAGGAACCAGCATCCTTAGATACTTTAGCATACCCTTCCACATAATCGTAGGCTTCATCAAGTCCGTACTCCGATCTATCCATCAAGTCCATGAAAGCTTTAAAATACAATTCATCCTGAGCCAATACATAATTAAATATGGAATCGGCAGTCGTGTTACTATTATCCAGTTCGAAATATATTCTTCGTGTATTTTTATCAACCCGGCCAAAGTCGGTTATTCCATCAACAACTCCGTTCGCATCGCCAGTTGCTATAATTCTAGCCATCTCCATTGCTGGCTTATCCTGGACATAACCATAATCGTCGGGTTCGTATGTTATTTCTATACTTGCCCCACTTGGAAGGTTAATTGTTTTCAGATTCCAGACGCCAGCATTTGTATTTCTGTCTGAATAAGATGAAAGCTGATTGGTGTACGGATTATCGACAGAGGTAACCGTATTGCCTGGATTTGTCCCAATTACTCGCTCGGGCTGATAGGTTCCCCATCGGTCGGTTTGCCCCATGGAATAATCAGGATTTTCGGTAGATTGATTGTAGTCAAAAGTATATGGGCTCTGGGCTCCCTTTTTATTCTTCTTGTATGTGTAATAAACACTTGTGAGTGTAAGTTTCCCAGTTTCATCTATTCCAGAAACTCTATTTGGAATTCCCTCACACAAACTGTAACTATAGGTGAAATGCACTGTTTTTTCCGGAATCATCAACGCCAAATTTCCATAATTATCGCATGTTTTGCTGAATAAGGCAATACTATCCAGTTTTTGCGGAATATTATTAGCATCCATTCCTGCATTATTTTCTAAATCAACTCCACGTGCATCTTCGCGGTCGCTTACGTAAAAAACAGCAATATGTGTTTTGGTTTCAATTGAATTGATATAATACAATTCTTTCTCTCCATACATGTAGGTTGCTTTATCATCGCCATCTTTCGAATAGTAACCGGGGCTGTAGTTAGCATCAGTAAATGGAATTCTCCATTTGTAATTGCTGCTTGTTTTGCTGTAATTCACTTTTACATAATTACCAAAATCGTCGGGTGTTGGCCCATCGCCTTTAATATCGATGTAATCGGACGAAACAACTGATGTTAGCAAATAGCTCGAAGCATAAGCTGGCATTGTGTTTTTCATAAAGAGATTGTCGTCTCCATTGTTATTATCAACCGAAGCATCAACGTCTAAATAATCAACTGTTTTCACTTTATCGTTTGCTTGATGGTCAACCGAAAAAACAGCGTCAACTTGCTTGTTGTTATAAACCGGAAGCCCAAATTCGTAACGGCTTCCATCTGTATTTAATATAGAATACAAACCAATTTGATTTTCAGGACGGGAATTATAATTATATGAATAGGCCGTTGATAAGGATTCACAGGGATATTGTCCTGAACTATAAAGATTATCCTGTACTCCCAAGCCATAATTATTCAACTCTGAATTGGTAAAATATTCAATATTCTGTGAAACCTGATCGCGATATTCACGATAATTGTCTTCAAGTTTACCCCCAGAGTAATTGCACAGTGCTTTTGCCCTTATTGTATAAAAAGATCCGGTTGTGAGAGCTGTATGAAAATATGGCACCAAACGCAACCCAATACATTTATCATTACCAATTCTCGCATCCTCGTTGTGTTTTCCCACACCTGTTTCTGCTGTCGAAATATAATAGCTTGATCTATATCCAGTCTTTTTAGCAACATAGTTGTTTTTCGCATAATCTTGAAGCAGGTCGTCGCCACCAAGCCAATGCCCACTGCTTCCATACATATCCATTCCAGAAAAGTTTCCACCGAAATGAGTTGAAATGCTTGTTGAAGCAGAAAACTCTATCCCCATTTGCATGTCAGAAGTTTGTGTCTTAACTTTAACAGGAGATAATACGGGGATATCAGATCGTTTTGATCTGAAATTCAAACCTAACCCAACAGCACTTGCTGAATATATATCATAAGTATGATTGGGCATTGGTACAAAAGAGAGCTCTTTTGATTGAGCATATGATCTTCCATAGCTTAAATCTCTTTGGTAATTATGCAACGGATTATGTGGCTCATCATACATGTATCCAAGAACCTTGTAACTTCTTTCCTGATCTTTTTTTGCTATTGCAAACTCAGAATAATATCCTTTGACAACCTTTGCAGTCGAAATCCCTGGAGCAGTTTCATTCCCAACCTTTACTTTAAACCCTACGCTGGTACCAGTCATTGGAGTTTCGATTGCTGGTGGATAATTTTGACGCAATGGCAATGACACACTGAACATGTTTTTTGAGTCATTCCCCGATTTGCAATAGGCAGACCCATTGAGTGCAGTAAGGCCCTCATAAGAGTTGAGAGAAATATTCATTCCCAATCCATAATTAACACCATTAATTTTCGCTAAAGGATACTGTAATCCAAAATCAGGAGAATATCCGGTATTGGGATCATAAGAAATACTAGCATCAAACCCAAGGTTCCCAACCAAAGGACCATATAAACCAGCGTCCACATTAATTCCTATTCCTGAATAACTATCATAATATATTCCGCCACCCGCATTAAAACCATCAACAGGAATACCAAAAGCTTCTGTAGGGATACCACCTGTTTTAATTCCCTGAAAATCCACTCCGATAATCCAATGTGGTTTCATGTTCGATTCGCGGGTATATTCTTCTTCTCCGCTAAAATCGTCGGGCATCCCCCTCATACTCCGATTAATTGCACCCACGTTGAGCGACCAGCCCAAACCTACCCAAGAAGCTTCCTGATCCATAGTAATACCTGCATTATAATCAAGATTAATAGGAAAGCCACCATCCATTCCAGGAATAGTGAGTAAATTCATTCCATATTTAAAATCACCTGTAAAAGGATCTACCATATCTGTCGATCCACTTGAGTATCCCGATTCATACTCACTCTGAACTGGCCCTCCAGTAAGAGCAAAAGTACGAAGTGGATAAAGCATACTGTTTAGTAGCATTACTGCCATAAATACCGCTACATATTTTAAGCTTCCGCTTTTCCTCAGTCTGCTGATAAAACCGTGTGTCATAGCACAATAATTAGTTACTTATTTGGGGTAATCTCTCTACATCTTTCTGCTTGAAAGAAAAAATAATGGGGCCAGTCCCCAATGCAAGCCCATCGTATACAAACCTGAAATCACAATTATGCGATTTTGAATCAAATAGAACAGAATAAGATTCGAAGGGCGAAATATTGAAATTGTTTTCGTACAAAACTAGGTCGCTCCGGCACGTATCGCCACCTTGAACTAGTCTAAAATTTTCTTCATTAATCAACTGAAAAGCCGCACGATCGGCCAACTCGGCAGGTCGGATAATTCTGAAAACAAAAGAAAAAGCAGAATCTCCATCAATTATTTCAGTATCTGGGCTCATGTCTCTTTTGTCCAACTTTCTTTTTATCTCTAAATAACTTGAAGGGCAATACTGAATATTGAATTCATATTCGCCCACAGTTTTAGTTTTCCGAAGACCGTTTTCCTCATCCTCAACCCATTTAACATATTCAGCAGGACTAACTCCTGAACAAGAGCACAACAGTATCAATATCATCAAAGAAAGGATGTTTTTCATCATTGCTCTCCCAAATATGCTTGATTGATAAACACTACAATCTCGTCTGTAATATCAATTTCTTCACTGCCAAACATTATCGTTCCATCTCCTTTGGCGCCAAGTATTAATGAATAATTGCGCTGTTTCCCATATTCCTCAACATATTGATTTATTTGAGTAAACACTTCCTCGTTGTATTTATTCAACATTTCCTGATTATTATTGGCAAACGCCTTATCCAAATACTGAATCCGGGAATAAAGCGAATCGCGTCTAGCTTCTATCAGTTTAAATGAAGCACTTCCGTTGCTCGACTTGTTCAGTTCAGAAATCACTGTTGATAATTCTACTGTCATTGAATCCAAAAATACTTTTTGCTTGCTAACATTAGCTTCAATGTCGGCTTGATATGTCTTGCTCAACTCGAACTCTTTAATTACTTTTGAAATATTGACATATGCAACCCGTTGCGGCGATTGGTATGTAACCAAAACAAAAATGGCAGTAACCAACGACAAAAAAGTAGAAAACAGAAGGATATAGAAATATATTTTTTTCATGACTTACAATTTAAATCTCAGATACGTCAATTCATTTTTGGAATTAGAAACTTCAATTATATAGTACTCTCCTGCTACAAATCCCGGAATACCAGTAAGATTAAGAGTGACTTTATTCTGACCTTTCATTATTACCGACAATGGTGCATTTGAAGGAGTCTGTGAACCATCGCTGGAAACACTTGCAATGATGTTCATTTCTTTATCATATATTTTATATTCAAGATACTTGTCGGGATTATCACTTACATTATATTCCTCCCAGTAATAGAATTTCACTCTTCTCCCGACAGCTATATAGTAGCCTCCATCCAGAACCTCATTTAACTTTGTATAGGCTGGTAAAACCTTCATAATTGCCGAAGCAGCAATCCCTCTATTCAGATTGAGCAAGGTATAATAAGCAGGATCGAGCGGATACTGAGAGGACCCCCGTTTTTCATACACACTGTCAATAATTCCCAGAGAATTAACACGGAAGCCAATGGATGAATCATCAATCAGAGACGTGTCTCCTTCAAATGAAATTTCATAACTTAAATATCCCTCCAATGGTACTGTGGGATACACCATAAAAGTATCGGGAACAAAAAAGGTTGTATCAATTCCCGAGCCCGTCAAAGTTGCCATAACAGTATCTTCATCCGCAAGGATGTTGTTTTTCAGAACAGGAATATTCAGAAATAAGATGGGCTCGTTGGCTCCTATTGAAGGCAGGCTTCTCCTGACACGATTATAAATATCAGCGTTTATTCCGGAAATCGCACTCCCCGCCTGTGTACAAGGCGAAAACAAATCAATATCCAGGTCATCTGTAACAGGATCAGAATACAGCGGATCAGCACTGATCGAATGTTCATCGCCGTTGCCAGTACCTGAGTAATGATCTTTTCCTTGCCATGAAGATAATGTGTTGTATTGTATTCCTCCATGGACCGCTACTTTGGCTCCATTGGGATTGTAAAAACAGTTATAATCACAACTGGCAAAAGTTCCGGAAATAAGACTCAGATTGTAATAGGAACTATTACCAGTAGAAACGAAAATATTGTCTGAGAGTGTTGTGTTAGTAGGTACATCGCTAGTGGTGCCGATGAAATTGGTCTGTGCATTCCTGAAGTTGTTGTATGCAAAAAGGTTGTCCTGAGAGGATGTCAGCGAAATGCCATTTGTGTTATTCACCAGATAATTGTTATATACTTTGGCGTACTTGAGATAAGAAGCCTTTATTCCATATCCGCCGCTGATAATGGTGTTTCCTGAAATGGTGTCAATGTAGGACGAGCTACTGCCTGAGTAATTTATAAAAACACCATAAGTACTATTTCCGGTACTGGCCAGAGAGATTTTATTATTAATGAGAACTATTTTGTCAATAATGGCAGATGCATGCCCATTAACTTTAATGCCGATTGAATCAACACTTATAATATTGTTGCATATTGTTGGATTGTTGGGCTTGGAATATATCGTTGAATACAAATAGTTTATTTGAATTGCCATCGTATTATCATGTAGACTTTGAATTGTATTGCTAGACAAATACAAATTGCTACATGCACCTGTAACTGAAATTAAAGTTTTACCAGCTGATTTCCCAACAATAAAGCAATTCTGAATTATTGCATTGTTTGCAGTGCCTGAAATCACCAAAGAATTCCCATTAATAACAATATTGCTATTCCCACTGTGTATTAAAGAATCATTTTTCACGATCATATTTTCGCTATAAGAATTGTTAATATTGAAGTATGATCCTGTTTGCGTATTATTCAGCTTCAGATTTTCAATCGTTACATAATCCGCATTGTTCAGATAAATATTGTGATTGCTTGCTGCGTTGTTGATTGTTGTGTAATTTTTTCCAGCACCGTGAACAACCAGCTGTCCTAAAGAGGAACCGCAATCGGCACTGGTGAAGGTAATGGCCTCTGTGTATGTTCCGGCATCGACAAAAATAGTGTCCTTTGGTCCTAGAATATATGTGCTGAGAATTGTGGAAACCGAAGCTTTTGGCGAATATGGACTTAGCCCGGAGTTACCGGAGTTGCCTACTGCTTTGCAAAACACGTCACCTGACGTGAAGTTGTCATTTACATAGTACTTGGTGCCAATGTAATACTTAATAACGACCTTCGGCCTTTCGGATGTTACCGCATTATCACTCGATCTGAATTGAAGCTGGGTGTAGTAATAGGACTCATTATCCAGCACCATTGTTACGCCATAATTGGTGTACGTTCCTGCAAACCAGTAGTTGACAAGATTGTTCATGTCAACTTTATAATTGGTATAATCATACGATGTACCGGGTGAAGCCGGAAGCACACTATATATTGAAGTATTGTAGGCAGGTGCATAAGTATATGTAACAGTAGATTCATCCCATGTTGCTGTATTGAGATAAACCTTTGATGCGTTTGAAATACAATTAGTTTCGCATCTGTGTCCCATTTGCGCCGGAGAATAACCATCGACACCATATAGGGACAAATCTGCATTAACAATTCTTGCGTTTGCTGGGAGTGATGGCATATCAAACTGAATCAGAGAGCGATAATTATAGGGTACACGATTTGTGGATTTTACTGCCCAGAAAAAGGTGTCAGTGCCAAAATTCAGAGTTGAATTACTTGCAATTCTGGCATCCTTGTTTGGGTATACAATGACTGAATCCTGAACTGCAAAGCTTGTTTTAACCTGATGAAACTGCCCACCATACGAGTAAATTTGAGCGTCCACAAACAGATCATAACTATTTGAAATGGTTGTACAGCTGTCAATTTTAACTCCGTTTTTCAAAAATAAAAGCTTAGTTCCGACCTTTTCAATTCTGAAGATATCGTTTAAGTCATAGGTACCTAAGGTGGTTAAAACTGTTAGTTTTTTTGTTTTCAAAACCCGGGTTGATCCAGAAAAGTCAAACAAAAAGCCAAATTTCAGCGAGTCATATACAATACTTGAGCTATATTCATATGAAAAGCCAAGCATCTTTTTCTTTGTCACCTCCTGGATTTTAAACTCTACCCAGCCATCCTGGCCCTTTGCAAGTTTATTGACTGATTCTGCGCCGGCATTCCAACCATCTGCGCCGGCGTTTTTTGTTAGCACATAGCTTTGAACTGATGTGTTGACAAATTTCTCCCATGTCACTAATTGTTGGCTGAATGTATTTATTGAAAGGAGTATTGCCAATAATAATAAAGGAGCTCGTAAAACAGAAATGCTTTTCATGGTTGTGAGACTTTAATTGACTATGATTTCTAAAATATTCTTTTCAATAATAATCTGCTGTGTATTCTTATAAACAATAAGCTTAAGCTCATATAAATCGGATGACACATTACCGAATATAATTATATGATAAGTTCCATAACTGGAAATATCGACGGGTGATTGAGACGTTGTCGAGGTATGAGCAGCTGAAAAAATGTTTACGCCATTAGGAAGATAATCATTCACTTCTCCTTTAAGAAATAGCAAAACAGAATCAGCATCTGAAATAGCACTATTCTGAATTACAATTTCGAGATTATACAGTGTGTCGAAATCACTTCTGACACCACCTGTTGGAGACAGTGACATAGTTATATCATTATTCTGACAGAAGCCAGTCGTAGATACGACAGCAAACATGAAAGCAAATATTATTCTCATATTAACCAATATTTGAGACCAAAAGTAGGAATATTAAATCTGTCACATATTATTGACAATATAGTCACAATTCGGCATGTTTTAATATTCTGATAAACTGACAGATACAAATATGGATTTAGATTTTACCTTTTATTATATATTGTGTCCAAACAAGACCTTAATATGATCACATAGAAACTTTACAATTATTCAATTCTAAAATATATGATTTGCCCCAGATGTTCATTTTCAAACGTCATCAAAGATGGATTTGTCCTTGATCGACAGAGGTATTTGTGTAAAAACTGCAAGTTCCATTTTACTGTCACCGTAAGGAAGCAGCGGTTCGAGCAATCAACTAAACGACATGCAATAATTTTATTCCTTACTGGACTTAGTATTACAAAAATCGAAAACCTAATCGGAGTAAAGCAAACAACCTTGTTCAAATGGGTTAAAGAGTTCGGGCCAAAATTCGGACTTATGAGAGCAGAACAATCGCCCACCGTTATTACAATGAGAACAAAAGCTGAGCATATGATCAGAATACTTGACGAAGAATGGATGCTGATTTACCGGGACGGGAAAATAGAAATCCGCAAAAAAGACAAGTAGCTACATTCCAGGGCCGATACTGCCGTTCATTTTAAACATGGGCAGGTACATGGAAATTAGAACGACACCCACAATCAGGCCTACAAAAATAATTATTAGCGGTTCCATAATGGTTCCCATCATTGCCGTGTTGTGTTCTGTATCCGAATCAT
>MEOQ01000028.1 GCA_001769275.1 Bacteroidetes bacterium GWF2_43_63
TCTTTGTTTAAGTTGAACATTTAAAAATTTGTAGCAAATATAATTTGACTACTTGTTGCAACTTCCTCAAAGACCTTTTTTATTACATGGATACTCATCCAATACCACAGACTTCTTTTTGTTGATTTTCGCTGCATACGCTTCGACGGAGTTTATCCTGCTGTCGACTCTTCGACGGAGTTTACCCCGCTGTTCATACTTCGACTCCGCTCAGCATGACAGCGGCGGGGCTCAGGATGACAGCGGGCGGGGCTCAGCGTGACAGCGAGGGAATGTCATTTTTTTAAGAGATACAATAGCCAGATTAACACGCAACTTCAACAACGACTTACCACGCGAATAGACACTGACATTATGTGCAATGGCGCTAATTACAGCAATATTTGAAATAAATATTTTGTATTTTTGTTTTCAAGATTGAAAATCCATGCGCATTTGGTCTGTTCATCCCGAATATCTCGACGTAAAGGGGCTTGTCGCGCTCTGGCGCGAAACGCTGCTGGCGAAACACGTTCTTTTGGGACTCACCAGGGGTTATACAAATCATCCACAGCTCAACCGCTTCAAAGCCGCACCGGATCCGGTAAATTGCATTGATTACTATTTATCGGTTGTGTATGCCGAAGCCCTGAATCGCGGTTATCACTTTGATAAAACGAAATTCAACAAGAACTGCAAACCCTGCACGCTCAGTGTTACCAGCGGACAAATGCAATATGAAACAAAACATCTGCTGAACAAACTCAAACTCCGCGATCCCGGAAAATTTAAACAACTAAGCAACGAAAAACTTTTGGCTCCACATCCGGTGTTTACGGTGATTGAAGGGCCTATAGAATCCTGGGAAGTAATTATATAACACAACTGCTGATTGTTCTTTTTTAATATATTTGTCGAAAACTACGGTTATCCGCAATTCTCATTCGCATGACAAAACACAGCAAACTCCTGAAATATTTGCTTTTTCTGCTTTTTTCGGTGATTGTAATGTTCTTGTCTTTCAATCGCCACAGTAAATCAGGTGTGTTTAATTACCACAGCGAGATTTGGGCCGATAAAGCCGGATACTATATTTATTTGCCGGCCGTTTTCAACTATAACTTCAATGCGTCATTATTTCCCGATTCCATCGCCGCTAAAACCGGTGACGGATTCCGCATCGATACAACAAACAATAAAGTCATTACCAAATATTCATGCGGTATAGCTATACTACAAATGCCGTTTTATCTGGCTGCCGGAATTTTTGATGACTCGTCGGATCCGGGCCGAATTCCAGGATTTACAAAGGCAAACCATGCTGCCATAAACATCGCCGCCGTTTTTTATCTGTTGCTTGGTTTCTTTTTTCTTGGCCGATATCTCGAAAACCGTTTTCACAAGCCCCTAGTGTGGTTGGTTTTATTTGTTTTGTTTACTGCAACCAATCTTTATTACTACTCAGTGGATGAAACAGGAATGTCGCATGTTTATTCGTTTTTTCTATTCAGCTTGTTTTTATTTCTTGTTCAAAAAACCGAATATTTCAAAAAGTCTTGCCTTGCAGATTTGTTGCTATCTGGCATCGTGTCTGGACTTATCGTTTTAATAAGACCTACCAATTTGATTTTTCTGGTATTCGTTTTCTTTCTTGAAATTAAAGATACAACGATGCTTAAAGCCCGCGTGAGGGCTGTTTTCCGGTTAAAGACAATTTTGTGGTTGACAATAGGGTTTGTTTTTATTAATATACCTCAGGCTGCATATTTACATTACACTTATGGATCTCCTTTTCACTATGCATACGAAAACGAGACTTTCATCTGGACTAATCCGCAACTCCTGAAAACATGGTTTTCGCCGAATAATGGATTGTTTTTATACACTCCATTTTTTGTAATTATTCTCATCTCCCTCGCATATTCAACAATCAAAAAATCAGCTGATGGACGGTTATTGGTCTTATTGTTTTTTGTAATATCCTATGTGTTTTCCTCCTGGTGGATTTGGAATTTTGGTTGTAGTTTCGGAGCACGCAGTTATGTCGAATATCTTGCAGTATTCAGTATTCCATTGGTCTTTTTGTTTTTAAAAGTAAATTCTTCGGGCCTTGTTGTCAAAATTGTTTTTTATCTGATGGTTCTTTCCTTCATTGTGATGAACTTTCTGATGACCTACAGCTGGGATGGTTGCTATTACGGGATCGGCGACTGGGACTGGGATGCATGGATTGGCACCGTCATGTCAAAATTACGCTGACCGCTGAATTATCGCTTGCTCGTCCCCGGAGCCCTGACGGGCATGCGGGCTATTAATATTTAACTCCTCCGGAGTATCTAATGGTGCTACGCAGCTTCTTTGATGCCTACGGCAACATATAACTGGCTACTGAATACTGACTACTTCTTCGTACTTTTGCAAAGGATTTTGCGTTATTGAAAAAAATGATTTAAAAATGAAACTCTGTATTGTCGGTATTACCGGTCTGGTGGGAAGCGAGCTGATTCAGGTGCTGAACGAAAGCCCGCTGCATGTGGATGAATTTATCTGCGCGGCTTCGGAACGTTCAAAAGGAAAAGAAATTGAAATCCGCGGAAAAAAATATTCTGTGGTCACTCCTGCCGAAGCCTGTGAAATGAAACCCGATATCGCCATATTTTCGGCAGGTTCGGGTGTGTCGAAAGAATGGGCTCCACGCTTTGCCGAAAACGGTTGCTTTGTGATTGACAACAGTTCGCAGTGGCGCATGTACGACGAAATCCCGCTGGTGGTGCCCGAAATCAACGCCGACATCATTACACGTGAAACAAAAATCATTGCCAATCCGAATTGCTCCACCATACAGCTCGTGCTCGCGCTGAGTCGTCTGCATGCGGCTTTCGGCATAAAGCGCATTGTGGTTTCGACTTATCAGAGTGTGAGTGGAACCGGCGTCTTTGCGGTTGAACAACTCATGAACGAACGCGCCGGAAAGCAAGGCAAAATGGTTTATCCGCATCCGATCGATATGAACTGTCTGCCGCACGGCGGATCGTTTCTGCCCAACGGCTATACCACCGAAGAAGAAAAGCTGGTGAACGAAACACGCAAAATACTGCGTGCCCCGCAGATTCAGGTGTCGGCCACCGTGGTGCGTGTGCCTGTAACCGGCGGCCACAGCGAATCGGTGAACATTGAATTTGAAAGACCCTACGAAATCGCTGATATTTACAAGCTGCTGAACGAAACTCCCGGCGTGGTAGTGCAGGATAATCCTGCAGAAAACCTGTATCCGATGCCGCTCTACGCCAAAGGAAAGAACGAAACCTTCGTAGGCCGCATCCGCCGCGACGACAGCATTGCCAATGGACTCAACCTGTGGATTGTCGCCGACAACCTCCGCAAAGGCGCCGCCACCAATGCGGTGCAGATTGCTGAGTGGGTGGCGGGGAATGTTTAAAGATCAGAAAAAGGGGTTTGGGAGGCCAATGGTTTCGGGGCTTGCATTGGTGGGCTTTTGAAACCCTAAATAGTGAGCTTGCTCTAACGTTTATTAATTGTTCAAATGTTTCTATTCACTGTTCGCCCACTAACGTAAAACCTGGGTTGCAAACGATATTTTTTTTCAATTTTTATATACTTAAATATTTTATTCGGTTCGTTGATAGTCAACTTGTACCTATACCAACACACACAACCACACACTACATCGTTAACTACTTCGTATATGAATTTTAACGTATCATTTTCGAACGAATAATCGCCAAGAAACTTATAGCAACAATTATCTATAAATCTAAATTCAATAATAATATTTGTGTCTGTTATTGTTTTTGAGTCAATATAAGTAATATACCTCTCGTGAATGGTATCTTCAAGAGCATTGTCACAAGGTCCTGTAATTTCAAGCTGAAAATTCTTTTCTCTCATTATCTTCAGATATAATTCCTTTTTGCTTAAACTGGTCTTGACGGTCTCCATAATTTTGCACCCTTGTTTACGGTTGTTGGAACAGGACAAAATTATAAGGCCAATAATTAGAGACAGTACTATTTTATTCATCTAAAAATGTTCTTAACGTCACACAAATATAGCAATTGCATCAGCACCAATAAAAATATTTTATTAAGCAGTTGGAATTTTTGTGGCTTTATGCGGTGCAGATTGCTGAGTGAATGGCGGGAAAGGTTATTGAATAAACCGCGTTTCACCTATATTGAATTCGTGCATTTGCCATCACTTTTTGATGAGAAATATTCTTTCCCTGCTCCATTTGTTCGGCAGCATCAATAATGCCCTGCTTTTGTTCTTCGGAAAGGTTGTCCCAGTCATCAATGTCTTTCTGACCTCTGAAATAATTCATCAGCATTCCATAAACCTCGTCCAGCCTGTTCTTCTGTAAAGAATCAAGTTGCCGGAAAATTTTCAGTTTCAAATCTGCTGTTGTCACCTTTGCCTTTTTTTCAAAGATACGAAATGTTTTTTCAAAAATCACAAACTGCTGATATTTTCAACGACCCGCAGCGCGGGTCAAATAATAATAGCCCGGACGAAGTCCGGGTAAGAGATCAAGGTATATTGGACCCTGGCAGGGTCCAATCCGAGCATGCGTAATGACATCCGGCTCCGCCGGACGCTATTTTTGTTCGACATCCTCCGGATGTCGGAATGCCTTTTTTAATAATGTTGCCTTGTTGTTTCTATGCATATTATTAAATCATAGTCAATGTAAAAAATCGCGGAATTAAAAATTTGTGTCGGCAACATCGGTTTTATAATATTTACCATCTGCAGCTACCATTTTCAAAGCGTGACAATTCGTCACGGTTTCATTTCCCTCTTCTTTCAGTCTTTGCTTTAGTTTTCTCCAATATGCCTGTGGATCTATGCTTTCTGATAATACGCCCACTAAATCAACAACAGAAAAAAACCATTTTTCCTGATCATCATTCCAGACAGTTCTTATCTGCTTGTCATTAAATAGTTTTATTGCTGTTTCTTTAGCCATTATATTTTTGTTTTCCAACAAATATAAGACATAATTTCAAAAATAAAAAGATTTAATCACCAGGTGTTCAATAAAGAAAAACTGACATTCAACCTCCGCAAAGGCGCCGCCACCAATGCCGTGCAGATTGCTGAGTGGGTGGGTGGAAAGGTGCTGTGAATTTGTAAAAGCCTTTGCTTGCTGGCTGGTTTTATTGATTCATAATCTGTTCTAAAATCAATTCCATCAATATTTTTACATCACTTTTTATCGTACCGTGCATATACCGGTCATAAACGCTTTTATTGTCAGGTGGATTGAGATTTAAAATCATGTTTTTTCTAATGCCAGCAATCTTATAAATTCTCTTTGTGTTCGCCCATTGCCTTCTCTGAAAGGATGTAAATAATTTACATGATCCAATATTTCGGCTAATGATTGAGATAGCTCCTGTTTCTTCGTTTCTCGAATGGCTCTGTAATTTGAAATAAGGGTGTCTATGTACTGAAAAGCAATATTAAAGCGTTCTTTGTCAAAAAATGGTTTTCCGTTTTTACTGATATTTACCGTTCTGACTTTTCCAGCCCATACATATACATCCTGAAACAAATAATGATGAATGATCAGCAATGAATCAGCGTCTACAATTGTGATTGGGTTTTCAAATAATTCCTCAACTCTTCTAGAAACCTTTAAGCTCTCATACGACAGCAATATTCTTTCATCTTCAATATTGGCTAAATTACGTAGCACCCCATTTTTATTGGTGTATGCGTAATCCGGGTCAATGTACTGATAATTATTTTCCATAAATGGCATATAACTTCGCCAGAAATTCTGTTTCTGAAATACAGCCATTTTTCCAATCTACATACAATTGTATCAATTCCCTGGTTGGTTCAAAACCCTCAAACATATTTGTGCCAATAGCATTTGCCGTACTTTCCAATGTTTTTAGATCAGAAAATTTCACACCCATTAATGTCAGGTTTTTTCGGTCTATTTCTATTGTTTTATACATTGTTGTTCAATTCAGAAACAAGGCAAATATACGGGTTTTTCAGCCCTTTTTCAAGCTTTTGAATCAATTTTTCAGAGAAACAGTCATAATCTTCCTCTTGTCAACACAAAAATATTATTTACAAAAACACCAATGAAAATATTTTATTTTGCGGTTGGAAATTTTCGGTTTTATGCGGTGCAGATTGCTGAGTGGGTTGCAAACGTTCTCAAAATCCCATCAACGCGCTCACCCGCTCCGCGTTTTCCTTCGATGTCAATTTTTCCAAAAGCCGCATGGCGACATGAATTGCTGTGGACGGGTTCCACGATGTAATGATGTTGTCGTCCACAACAACTGGTTCGTTTATTACATTTGCATCATAGCCTCGCAACATTTCCTGTCGCTTCGGATTTTTGTTATAGGTGGTGGCGCAACGGTTGCGGAGTATTCCGCTCTTTCCCAGTGGCAGTGCGCCTACACAGATAGAAGCAATGATCTTCTTTTTGTCTCTGAATTGCTGTATCAGACTGAGATATTTTTCATCAAACGCATCGGCGTAAAAGCCAAATTCTTCGAAGCCGCCAGGAATAGCGAGTGCATCATAATCATCGGCATCGACTTCATCAATCAGAAAATCAACGGTAAAACGCTGATCAAAAGTGCTCCGAAGCTCTTTCCGCAAGCCGCATGAATACAGCTGTGTGCTGCCATCGCCTTCCACCAGATTCCAGCCAATTACATCGATAAATGCACTTGCTTCGTAAATTTCAAAGCCATTTGCCAATAGCAATAATACTTTTTTCATCATGCAAAATTAAAATTATTTCCATGCCGGCAATCGTTTCTCACCACTCAGGCAGAGGATTTCGGTGGCGACCTGGCTGACTGCGAGCACGCCTTTGTAGGCGCCGTTCTTATCGCGCAGCGCAAAGTACTTAATCAATATGAAACGACCTTTCGTCTGAATCCAGAATTGCGCTTTGACGTTTATATCGGAGCGAAATAATTCCAGAAGCTTGTACAGGCGCTGTTTTCGGGTGATGACAAATTCTGACATTACGGATGTTTGACTTATAAATATTTGTATTATTTCACGGTAAATGGATGAAATTACAAATGATTGAGTAAAACACTTACTTTTCTTTTAAACTGAAAACTGAAACTTCGTTTTCAATAAGTATAGGATCACCGCATTCGGCTCCAACTGACAAATACAATGAATCGTTTGTAGCCAGCAATAAATACGCTGCACCACTTTTTGAATAGAAATTAATGGTATCTGATGTTACAGCGCCTAAAGAATCCAGCGTCCAGCCCATCCTGTCGAGAAAAAACAATCCGCTGTTCTGACAGGGATCAGGTGCCACAACAAACTTTGCGTCCGCCGGAATATTAAGAGCCTGAATTTTTTGATTGTTATTCTGAATAATTATACTGGTTTTTGAGAATTTATCAGCAATTGGATGATATCGCTGCGACAGCTTCATCCTGGAATAATTAATTCCTGCAATTACAATAACAGACATTATGATTTTAAGCGCAATGTGAATAACCCTGCGTGAAGTTAGGTTTTGCAGAGTTCTAATGCCGGACACAAGCAATAAAACAAAAAACGGGAAGAAGGCCAAAAAATAATAATCGTGATCCTGAAACTGATGATAAAAAAGCATCCAATAAGAAGCACTTCCAAGAAAAAGAATACCCAGGAGAAAAGCTAAGCGTGAACTTGCTTTGCGGATCATTATTATCTGAAAAGCAGCAACGCAAAACAGCAAATGAAATGACGACTGATAGAAATAATTGCAATGCCAATAATGTCGCATATGATCCCAAATAACAACAATTGTTTCTTTAGACTCCTCCCAGATAGGAAGAATCGTCGTATTGAAAGAATATGAATCATTTGCATCATTATACCATAGAGCATACATATTCCAAAATACTACTATAAAAACAGAGGTAATGCCATACCAAATAATTTTTTTGCTCTGCTCGCCTGAAAACATTTTAGCATTCCTTTTTAGCATGGAGAGTGCTGCTAAAGCCATTATTGACAAAGGATTAATCATATAGGTCACCTTTATCAAACTGCCAAGCAGAAATAAAACAAAAGCCGTTATCAAATACGCGCGCAAACCATTGCACAGATATCGGTACAAATAATACCAGCCAGAAAAAACAAGTCCCAGCGCCGTGATATCAGGTAAATAATTAAACGAATAGAAATTAAAAACTGTAGACGTAAAGAGAAAAATGGCAATCAGGGCAGCATAAAAATAGTCTTTTAGAATCCCATATGCCAGTCTGAAAACATTGAAAACCCCGAAATATAAAATAATCAGATTCAGTAGCTTCAGAATTATAAAATTCTTACCAAAAACCAGATACAACAAAGCTGTAATGTAGTAAAGAAGAGGAAATTCGCAGGCCGCTTTCCCATCAATATTTTTCAGATTAAAAAGCTGTGGCTCGAAAAAATGAAAACCGTTGTTGTAATATTGCGATGCAAACGACATGCTGTCTGTCTGCCGCATAATATGAATTCCGGCAGGTCCATTAAAAAAAACCGTGTTCATGCCTAAAAAGAAAAACAAGCATATAAAACTGCTTATTGCAAGCAAAGCAATCAGCCATGTTTTACCGTGTTTCATTAATCTAATTTTCATACTGCAAACAAATGTACAAATATTTAGAAAAGACAAGCCTTTGCGATTCAAGTCTATTCTGGCGCAATAAGGTTTCAGGCAAGCTGAAAATTAGCTTCGAAAAATTCAAAGCCATTTGCCAATAGCAACAATACTTTTTTAATAATTCAGTTTTTTAATGCTCCTATTCAATTAAGCATCCGGACAACCAATCAGGATTAACTTTGCCATATATTTATTCCTTCCACAAATTTCCATCTGTTTTTGCCTGCTTTGCGGTAAATAAAATGTCATTTTGCTTGAATACCAGTATCGAGTTGAATTGCATTTGACTTCCTGAGGCTGTCTGGTTTAATCCATCTTTTTTCCTCTTCTGAAATATCAGTTTTATCAATTTTTCTCTCACTATCCCTTTTCCCGATCTCTACAGCAGCAACAATAAATAAAACCCAGAATAACGTTCCTGATATTAGTAAAAACAGTCTTTGTTTCAATTTTCTACTATAATTCTCTTTTTTAAGTTCCGATAACGTAAGACCTATTGATAATCTGCCAGACAGTAGAAGAGGTGCCTGAAAAAAAATTGCAATTTTAATCCATATGGAGTACCCTTCTGTTTCATTAAGCTGCATTTCCCTTTTATAAGTTTCTTGAAAACGTTTTTCTTCTTCTTCACATTGTTTAAGAAATTCCAGCTGAGACTCATATGAAACATTACGCCTGATCAATTCCGATTTTGCCTGATCAATTGCTTCCTTCTGCCAACTATCAATTGTGCCATGAGCAATTAATATAAGCTCTTCAGTCTCTCGTTCAGAAATAGGCGGATCAAACTCTCTCATTTATGGATGAAAATAATTGTTCAAAATTACAAATATTACAAACGCTGAACTCAAGAACATAACTTTACAAATCATAGTCCAACACGAACCTTTTGCTGCACGGAGTAAACTCCAGGCCTCAATATTGATAGCAAATAAATA
Source organism: Bacteroidetes bacterium GWF2_43_63 (assembly GCA_001769275.1). Lineage (NCBI taxonomy): Bacteria > Pseudomonadati > Bacteroidota > Bacteroidetes bacterium GWF2_43_63. The sequence goes on from MEOQ01000028.1 coordinate 9,577, forward strand.
ATGCTTTGTACGCTGTACACAAAACCTTCAACTCCGGCTCTGCATCGAAGACTCGTTAATCCCCTACGCTGAAAGATTTTGGTTTGGGATTGCTATTAATGTTTTTCCCCTACAGGAAATGGGTTTGATTATGGACAGTTGTGCGAAGTTTAAAAACTTCGCACAACTTTTACTCCTCCAGCGCTTTTACCGCCGGCAATTCTTTTCCTTCGAGATACTCGAGCATAGCGCCACCACCGGTACTCACGTAGCTCACCTGGTCGGCGAGATTGTATTTGTTGATGGCCGCTACCGAATCGCCGCCACCCACCAGCGAATACGCGCCACGAATGGTTGCTGATGCAGTAGAAATAGCCATTGATTTGGTTCCCTGTTTAAATTTCTCCATCTCAAAAACACCGAGCGGACCGTTCCACAAAATGGTTTCGCTGTGGTTGATGATATCGGCAAAACGCTTGATGCTTTTCTGTCCGATATCGAGTCCCATCCAGCCATCGGGAATATTGTCGGCCTCACTCCAGCCGGTCTGTGCGTCGTTGCTGAATGCATCAGCAATAATTGCATCGGTTGGCAGACAAAGGTTGACGCCTTTGCGCATCATTTCCGCAACAATTTCGTTGGCAACATCGAGTTTGTCTTCTTCAATCAATGAGCTTCCAACCTTGCCGCCAAGCGCTTTTACAAAAGTGAAAGCCATGCCTCCACCAATGATCATATTATCGACAATATTACTCAGACTCTTGATTACATCAATCTTCGACGACACTTTCGCACCACCGATAATGGCGGTGAAAGGATGTTTTTCTGCACGAAGAATTTTCTCCAAATTCTTCAATTCATTTTCAAGAAGATAACCGCAATATTTGTTTCCGGGAAAATATTTTGCAACCGTTGTTGTGCTACAATGCGCTCTGTGGGCCGATCCGAAAGCATCGTTGACATAAATATCGGCCAGCTCAGAAAGTTGTTTTGCAAATTCTTCATCGCCTGCCGTTTCCTGCTTGTAGTAGCGCAAATTTTCGAGCAACACAATTGTTCCGAAATCGAGATTGTGAATTACTTCTTTGGTACGCGGGCTGAATAATTCACGATCGAAAATCACGTTTTTATTCAGAAGCTGCGAAAGGTGAATGGCTACCGGCATCATGGAATAGTTGATGTCATGCCCCTTCGGACGTCCAAGATGCGACATCAGAATAACAGATCCACCCTGATTAATTATTCTCTGAATAGTTGGCAATGACTCTCTGATCCGCGTGTCGTCAGTAATTTCCTGATTCTGATTAAGCGGCACATTGTAATCTACGCGAATTAAAACCCTCTTACCCCTGAAATCGACGTTCTCAATACTTTTAATTCCCATAACATAACCTTTTATGGGTTTCAAAGTTACCAAATAATTATTCAGGATTTTTTAAGAATATTGTTTTTTAATAAAATGGAATAGTTCTTAATAATGAAATTCAAAACATTTTTCAAAATCCGGTTTGTTTTGGTTTTGTTTTATGTTAATTCTATATATATGCATGTTTAAATATTTCAAAGCGCAGTATTGGAGCGGTTTTCCGTGGTCATTTCAATAATTTGATTTTAATCAACGATGTTGCTCCAGTTTAATCCATTTGTTTTCCGGAACAAAAAAATGTCTAAAATCGCCTCATTCGCAATTTTAACATATATGAATATCATACATGTTTTTGTTTTATAGGTAATTAGTCTATTTTCGCAACCACCCAATCAAAACAGCAATGTCGGCCGGCGAGACTCCGCTGATGCGAGAGGCCTGAGCAACTGTCGCCGGACGAATCCGATTTAACTTATCCCGGCCCTCCCATGATATGTTTGTAATTTTATGATAATCGAAATCCGGAGGTAATTTTACGTTTTCAAATTTATCGAACTGAGCCGCAAAATCTTTTTCTCGTTCAATATAACTTTTATACTTCACTTCAATTTCGAGGGTGTCGTCAAATGTTTTGTCGGCAGGAGAAAAATGTTCCACGGGTAACAAACCGACCGCTCGCAGATTTTCAATCGAAATTTCAGGTCGCAGAATCAGCTGTGAAAATTTTTGACGTTGTGGAATGATGCTACTGTTGTTTGCCTCAAGAAAAGAATTAATGACAGCGGGTTCGGCGCTGTTTTTTTCAAACCAGCGTGTGGCGTTTTCGATATATCGAAGTTTTTCCACTACTTTCTCCAAGCGGTCTTTGCCGGCCAAACCCAGCTTGAAACTCAGCGGCGTCAGGCGGATGTCGGCATTGTCCTGCCTGAGCAGCAACCGGTGTTCGGCACGCGAGGTAAACATTCGGTATGGTTCATCCACCCCTTTCGATATCAGATCGTCGATCAGAACGCCTATATAAGCTTCGTGGCGCTTAAGAATAAACGCTTCTTCGCTTCGCAAACGCAGGTGCGCATTGATTCCGGCCATGATTCCCTGCGCGGCGGCTTCTTCGTAACCGGTGGTGCCATTCACCTGACCGGCAAAATAGAGATTCTCAATTTTTTTCGACATCAGATCTGCCGTTAGCTGCGTCGGTGGAAAGTAATCATATTCGATTGCATAGCCGGGCTGCATGATTACAGCGTTTTCAAACCCTGCAATTTTTCGAAGTGCTGAATACTGCACATCGAGCGGCAGCGAGGAACTAAATCCATTCAGATAGTATTCGTTTGTGTTCCAGCCATCGGGCTCGACAAAAAGCTGATGAAATTCTTTGCCTGCAAACCGGACAATTTTGTCTTCAATCGAAGGACAATAGCGCGGTCCAACACCATTTATGACTCCGGTAAACAACGGTGAAAACTCAAAACCCGTTCGCAGAATATCGTGAACCTGCTCCGAAGTGTAGGCCAGATAACAGCTTCGCTGCTTTGTAAGAGTCGGGGTGTCCGAAAATGAAAATTTCTCAGGGTTTTCATCCCCGGGTTGTTCTTTTAGGACGGAAAAATCAATGGTTCGGCCATCAATGCGCATGGGCGTTCCGGTTTTGAGCTTCTCGGTTTCAATTCCCAGCTCTTTCAAATTTTCACTCAGCCCAAGCGAAGGTTTTTCGCCAATGCGTCCGCCACTAACTGAAACTTTACCTATATATATTTTACCATTCAAAAATGTTCCGGCAGTAATGATAACAGCTTTTGCATTGATGGTCAACCCCAGACTCGTATCTACACCACAGACCTGATCGTTTTTTATCTGGATTGCAATCACATCGTCGCGCCAGAGGTAGAGCCCGGGCGTATTTTCAATAATATCGCGCCACTCGACGCTGAATTGCACACGGTCGTTTTGCGAACGGGGACTCCACATGGCTGGTCCTTTGGAGCGATTGAGCATGCGAAACTGGATCATGGATTTATCGGCCACAATGCCGGTAAAACCACCAAGAGCATCTATTTCTCTGACTATCTGTCCTTTAGCAATTCCACCAATAGAAGGATTGCACGACATGCGCGCAAAACCGGTCAGATCCTGGGTAATCAGAAGCACTTTCGAACCCAGTCTGGCTGCGGCTGTAGCTGCTTCGCAACCGGCATGGCCTCCGCCAACAACAATTATATCATAATCCTGAAAAATGTTCATTGTTTCACGTGGAACTCCTTGTATTTCCGAAGATACAGATCTTCTTGTTTGTGAATTTCTTCCTTTTTATCCTTCGTGTCATCTTCGAGTCCGCACAGATGAAGCATTCCGTGAACCGCATATCGCAAAACCTCTTCGCTGCCTGTTGATTTATTCGATTTTGCATTATCATCGGCCCGGTCGGCACTGATGAATATTTCGCCGCTGACAAATTTGCCCAGATTATATGGGAACGTGATCACATCGGTAAGCGTATGATGATTGAGGTGCTTCACATTCATTTCAAACAGCGCCTCATCCGAAACCACGTGGAACACAATGGGACCCTGTTTAAAACGAAAATCGGCGCAAATCAGCGTGCAAACACGGCTCAGTGCGTCGATATCTATATCTTTGACCCTGTTATCAGGATCATTCCAGTCAATGCCCTTTATTTTCATCCTCCTGTTTTATCGTTGCGCTTGTTTGTTGTCCAAACGCCGACATCCGGCTCTGGCTAATGCTTTGATTGACCGAAGCCACATTGAAATGTATTGAAATGCACCGACCATTATCGCTGAATTCAACTTTATCGCTTACGCTCTGAATAAGTTCAATTCCGCGCTGGTTCTCGCTGTGTTTGGTATTGATGAACAGAAGATGATCAAATCCTTCTCCCTGATCACTGACTTCGAAAATCAATTCTTTGTCGGTATATGAAAAATCGATGCTTATCTGTTTTGATGGGTCGTTATGATTTCCGTGAGTCAGCGCATTGTTGAATGCTTCGGTCAGCGCAACCATTATATTGGCAAAATATGAATCGTTGAGATAATATTTATCCGCCAGTGCCTCAACAAGTTTTTCAACCTTGTTCAGCTCCGATGAACTACTTTTGAGTTTGAGTGAGTCTGAATTGCCTTTCATTCCGCTTTTGTTTTGTACAGGTATTCGTTTACTTTTTGTTTGTAGTAGGGATTCAGATTTGGTGGGACCGTTTTCAGAATTTCCGAACTGTTTCTTTTCAGACTATTATACTTGAAAAACGTCATAGGGTTACCATTGTTGAAAATTTTTGCCTCCTCGCTCTGACGCTTCGGATCCTTTTCGCGTTCCATGTCCGCTTTTTCCGACTCCAACAATCGCGTTTCGATCTGCTTCTGCCTATCCATGGTTTCGGTATTCAACCTTTTATTGACAAGATCTTCTTCGGTCTTTTCCATATCATTAATGACCTTATTCAGGGCCGATCCGTTGCCTCCTTCGCTGTTGAGCTGCTGCTGATATTGCTGCATGGCCTTACGGATGGCTTCCTGCTGAGCGGCCATTTTGGCCAGCTGTTCGCTCATTCCGGGTTGACCGGGACCTGGTTTTTGTCCGCTTTCCATTTGTTTTTTGAGCGACTCCATCTGTTGGTTCAATTGCTCCTGCAGCTGACGCAAGGTTTTTGCGCTGGGTTTCTCTCCCTGACCTTTTCCGGGTTTATTTCCCGGTTTATTACCGGGCTTTTTGCATTGCGAACTGCTTCCCTGCCCCTGTTTCTGCTGATTGGCCTGCTGCTGCATCTGCTTCAATGCATCGCTCAGCAGCAAGGCGAGGTTATTCACACCCATCATCACATTTTGCTGCTCACGCGTTGCCGGAGCGACATAGCGACTGTTCAGATTTTCCAAAGCGTTTTTGCGCGCCTGACTTATTTTGGTCAATTCATCGGTAATAAAGGAATTAATCATAGGATTTCGCCTACCAAGTGCTGATAATGAGTCGTTTATGATTGAAAGACCTTCCTCAATACGTTTTTGCTTCCTGAGATTTTCAAAATATTTAGGATCAGCAATCCTTGTTACAGCGACGTTTCGCATAAGGTCTTCCTGCTGAAAGCTAATTGTGATAAGGTTTTCAAGTATTTCACGCACCAGCCCCATGTCTTCCTCGTTTTGCTCCTCACTGGCCTCCTCCATCATCTGTTCCATTTCCTCAGCCAGATCCTGCATTTGTTCGGCAGCTTCTTGCTGCGACTTCGACGCTTTATTTTGTTTTCCACTTTTGAGCTGGTCCGAAGCAGCCTTCATAGTACTGTCAATGGCGTCCAGCTTTTTGCTGAGCGAGTCCATCGGAAAGGGTTCCTCGAGTTCGCTGTTTTGCTTTATCATCGAATCAGCTTTTTGCTGAAGTTCGTCAAACATTTTATTCAGCTCTTCCTGGTTCTTCATTTTGTCTTGAGCAGATTCTTCGCTTTTCGAAAGGTCCTCTTGCTCCTTGCCCGACTCTTTCAAATCATTGGTGAGCGAAAGAATATCTTCCTCCACTTTTGAGCGCTTAAGCAACTCAATGGTTTGCTCCATGTTCTTCAGAATCTCATCATTTTTCTCGTTCAATTCCTCCAGGTGCGGACTTATGTTGGAATTGTTTTTCTCCAGCATCTCGGTCAGCTTTTCCAGCATTTCCCGGAACTCATCATCCATAATCTGGTTCAGAAGCTCATCTATCATCCGCTGTTTTTCGTACACCTGCTCGTTGAATTCATTCAGCTGTTCGCTCATTCGCAAACGTTCAGCATTCTGCTCGCCTGCCTTGTTCAGGTTTTCTTCCATCTGTTTTTCGCGGTCCAACAGCTCCCTCAGTTTTTCCTGGTCTTCCCAGTCGAGTTTCTTTTTCTGCGAATTCTTTTTTATAAACTCATCAAGTTCTTTCTGAAGTTTGGCGGCTTCCTCAAACATGTTTTCAAGACCCCCACTCACCTGCTCCGACTTTTCGCTGATCAGTTTTTCCATTTCCTCTTTGCCGGGCATTCGGAATGTGAAAACCTGACTTTTCGAGGATTTTGGTCCGGCATACGAGTCATTGTCAAACACCGTGAAAAAGTATTCTATCCGATCGCCGGGGCGAAGATCAAAAACGGAAAAGTCGAAAGCATTGTAAAACTCCTGTAGATTGTATTCACTGCTGATGGGAATATTGAATGAAGAATCTAGTATTCCTCCTTCAGCCGCATAAAATTTATAATCGAACTTCAACTTCGAAAGTCCATAATCGTCTGAAATCTTTCCCGAAAAATACCTCAACATAAACATGGTAGAATCGACTTCTTCCTTAACCGAAATGGTTGGGAATTCATCGGGAACTACCGCAAAACTAAATTCCAGGCTATCGGCCGCCTTTACATTATTGCGGAACGAGACTGCTTTGAGAATTACATTATTATCAAACAACCGTTCAAAAACAAAATTGCGTTCATCGCGCAGAACTTTTATCCGATTGTTCTCATCAAACACCTTCAAATCGTCTGCGTCCCGCGTCAGCACATGAAATCTTATAATTGTTCCACGTGGAACACTCAACGAATTGATATTGTTTATCACTTCGTTCTGCTTTCCGGTATAAGATGGATAAGAAATGTGAAGAGAGTAACTAACAATTGCCGGCATTTTGAAAACCGAAACTGTATAATCAGCCGACTTATATCCATCGGCATAAAAATGGAAATTCTGATCTTTTTTAACAGACTTAAATGTATATTGAAAAACATTCCTGTCGACCGGATTCATCCTGAACCGACGATCGCCATCTTCAAGAAAAACCTCTTCCGGAATTTCAGACCCTTCGAGTTGCATCAAAACCGTAAAGTCGCTATTCTGAGCAACCTCCATGTTTTCGTTCTGAATAACAAAATCAAATGGAGCCGGCTTCACATATTCGGTATTATAATGCGAAAGTCTTTCGAGTGGATTCAATAAAACATCGGGCATGGTGAATCCCATAATCAGCAAAAACAGAAAAGGAACTATTATTAAAGGTATCCTTCTAAAGGTGCGGCGGCGATCAATCGCTTCAAAAAAATGAAAGAATTTCACTTCGCCAAGCTTTTGCCTTATACTTGCAACAATTAAATCAACACTGGCTGTTGAGTATTTCCCCTCACTCAACTCAAGAATATTCAGAATCCGGTCGTTCACATCAGGAAAATGCTTGCCAATAACCAGCGCAAACTCCTGTCGCGATAATTGCTTTTTGATACCAAATAAAAGAAAAAGTGGCTGCAGCAACAAAGCTGAAAAAGATGCAAAAACAAGAATAATCAAACCCCAGAAGAGAAAAAAGCGGGTTCCGGTTTCAAACCAGAATGAATATTCAGCCAGGGAAAAAACGACCAGAATCAGAAAAATAGCAGCCACAAATAATGCCAGTCGCTGCCAGAAAATGTTCATATAATACTTTCGGGCAAAAAGCTTCAGTTCATTTTCGAGCCATTGAATCTGTTCCATCACATTGCTAATTTACGACTCTTGAGCCGATTTTGATACTGTCGGCCCTGAATGCCCCTGTTAAAACAAGCTTATCCGGGTAAAAATCGGGATTCAATAAATATTCCTCGGCATAAAATACACCGGTGAACGAAGCCAAAGAATCATATCGATTACACTTCAGACTCAGATAGTATTTCGAAAAATCAACATTATCGGTTAGAAAATAATTTTCTCCCATCTTCAGTTTTGATTGAAGTTTAAACTGCAATAACCCAATCGGACAATTTTCATTCATTCCCGGAATCATTTCGGAATAGATTAAACTATCGCCCTTTTTCCACAAATGCTCCGTTTCCCTGAAATCGATAAGTAAGGTATAATCCATCGTCTGCCCAACGCTGAAAACCTGAAAAATCCAGCCCACATCTTCGCCACGAATTGTTTCGAAACGAACAGAATCTCCTTTCACCTGCTCGTCGGTAAAAACACGCCCGGTGGAATCGGTAGGTTGCAAATCGATGTTCATCTTTACCGAAACCGGCAATCGCTTTGTGCTATCGGTTCTGTTCAGAATCACATTCAGAACAACCAGCAAAACCAAAAGTCCTGCAACTGATAAGAGCAAAATCTTCTGCCAGGGTTTGAGTCGGATCTTTTCCATTCTACAGCATTTCTTTGATACTTTCGCTCAGGCGACGGATACCTTCAACATTATCCTCCATAGTACTAAACGAAAAATTGAGTCGCATCGTATTATGGCCTGAATCATTACAATAGAAAGCATGACCAATTACAAAGGCCACATTCTTTTCAATTGCCTTCACGAACAGTTTTTCACTATCAATATGTTTTGGCATAGTAATCATAAGAAACAATCCGCCTTCGGGCTTTATCCATGTTACGCCGGCCGGCATGAATTTTTCAAGAGAATCGAGCATGCAATCTCGCTTTTCATGATACTTTTCAATTATAATTTTAAGGTTCTTTTCGTAATAACCTCTCTCAAAGTATTCGGCCACCGTCATTTGCAAAATAGCAGAACTGCACAAATCGGCAACCTGTTTGATCGTTACAAATTTTTCAATCCAGTAAGGATGAGCAATCACCCACCCCAGTCTGAAACCAGGCGAAAACACTTTTGAAAAAGTGCCGAGAGTGATCACCATATTCTGTGTATCGAGCTGCTGAAACATTGGCTGACTTTTGCCTTCGAAACGCAAATCGCGGTAAGGTGAATCCTCAATTATCGGAAGCTTGTATTTGTAGGCTACCTGTAAAATTTCCTTTCTTCGTTCTTCACCCATCGTCATGCCGGCAGGGTTCTGAAAGTCGGGAACGACATAAATGAATTTAGGTGTTTTTCCAGCTTTAATAGTCTTCTCAATGGCTTCGTCCAGCTTAAGATGACTCATGCCATCTGCATCCATTTCAACGCCGCAAAGCTCCGCGCCACTGGCCGAAAACGCATTCAAACCACCCAGATAGGACGGAAGTTCACAAAAAACAACGTCGCCCGGATTGACAAAAACACGTCCGCAGAAATCGAGTCCCTGTTGCGAAGAAGTTGTAATCAGCAAATTGTTCTCGGTAATACTGAGCCCTTCCTTTTCATTGTAGCGCTTCACCAGTTGAGCACGTAACCGATTATCTCCTTCTGTGGTTCCATACTGCAACGCTCTTCCGCCATCTTTTTCCAGAACTGAGTTCATGCATTCCTGAATATCTTTGAATGGAAAAAGCTTAGGGTCCGGCAGACCTCCGGCAAATGAAATAATATCAGGTTTCTGGGTAAGTTTCAGTAATTCCCTGATGATAGATTTTTTCATTTTGCCAACATTGGCCGACCACAAATGATCAAAATTCATGTCCATTATAATGTGTTTTTAAAGTCTGTGTAGTATCGAAATTTCGCTATCATTCAAAAACCGAAAGGTTCCTCTTGGCAGGTTTTTCTTTGTAAGCGGACCATACATGGTACGATCAAGCTTAATCACATCGTAACCTAATTGTTCAAAAATGCGCTTCACCACATGGTATTTCCCATTATGCAACTCAATCCCAACCAGATTTTTTTTGTCTGGCTCAGGCCAGGCAATGCCATCAATCGGAATAAAATCGTCTTCGATGGTAACACCCTTTGAAATTGCATCCATATCTTCTCTGGTAATGTTTTTATCGAGGGTGGCCTCATACACCTTAATTATTTTGTGCGAAGGATGCATCAGTTTTTTTGCCATGTCACCATCATTGGTAAGAAGAATCAGACCTGTTGTGTTTCGATCGAGTCTGCCTACAGGATACACGCGCTCACGACAGGCATCTTTTACAATATCCATCACCGTAGCACGTCCCGAAGGATCGTCGGTTGTTGTGATGGTGTCTTTTGGTTTGTTGAGCAAAATATAAACTTTCTTCTCTGACTTGAGTTCTCGTCCATCCACGGTTACCTTGTCTCCCGGTTTAACTTTATAACCCATGGTAATAATTACCTCTCCGTTCACTTTCACCACTCCGGTCGAAATTAATACATCAGCTTCGCGACGCGAACATATGCCGCTGTTCGAAATAAATTTATTCAGACGGGTATCTTCCCCACCCTTTTTTGACGGAACATCTTTTTTGCTGCTGTAAGATTTTTCAAACGATTTTGTCGGTCTGAATTCTCCGTCGCGATTCGTCGTTTTACGTGAAATATCCCGGGAATTTCCCCGACGATTTTCGTCTGTTGAATTCTCGGACGGCTTAAACCGACGCGCTGGTCTATCGGAACCTGCATCTGGCCTTGGTTTGCGAGGATTATCGGAATAACGTCCTTTTTGAGGTTTATCGTCCGAAAACCGTCCGGTTTTTTTTCTAAGCACTGGTTTTTCATTTCCTGTTCCAGATTCTGCTTTTTCAGTCCGATTTCGGTCACGGCTAAAAGCCGGTTTATCATCTTTCGAAAATCTTTTTACAGGCCGCGAAGTTTTACGATCACTTTCTGCTCCAGATTCTGCTTTTTCAGTCCGATTTCGGTCACGACTAAACGCCGGTTTATCATCTTTTGAAAATCTTTTTACAGGCCGCGAAGTTTTACGGTCGCTGCTATGCTGTTTGGGAGATTTTTCTCTGCTGTTTTTGTCTTTTCTTTTTTCCATAATTAAATAGTCATTACAAACTTAAGGATTTTTGGTGAATCAACCTGATTAATAACAGAAAAGCCGCTCCGGAGATCCGAAGCGGCATTTTCCAAAATAAAAAATCATTATATCAGGTTCAGGCGGCTGAAAAGTTCTTTGCGATACAAACCACCGATTGGAATAACTTTCATTTTGCCTTCGATTACGAGATCGGGATACTTAATCGAGAAAATCTTATCCAGACGTACAATGTATGAACGGTGAACACGTACAAAATCCTTTTCAGGAAGTATGCGCATCATTTCCTTCATGGTTGTATGCGTGGTGTAGATGTTGTCGGCGGTATTGATGACTACATAATCTTTCAATGCTTCAACAAAATAGATTTCCTTGAAATTAACTTTGTTCAGACGATAGTCGGCACGAACAAAAATACTTTCTTTATCATCTTTATTCAGAGCGATTGAATGCAAAAGATTGCGCTCTTTTTTCAGTTCCATGTCGCTCTGGTGCTTATTCAGCGCCATTTCGATGGTCGTGTGCAATTCTTTTTCCTTGAAAGGCTTAATAATGTAGCCATAAGGAATTGCTGATTTTGCTTTTTCAATGGTTGTTTCGTCAGCATAAGCAGTCAGGAAAACCACAGGAATATCATAGCGTTCACGTATGATTTCAGCAGCCTGAATTCCGCTCATGTCGCCCTTAAGCATGATGTCCATGAGAACAAGACCCGGCATGTTTTTTTCGACTTCGGCCAGTGCTTTTTCACCAGAGGAAACTACGGCGGCAACCTGATAACCGATATTGTTCAGAATGTTCTGAATGTCTTTGGCAACAATGGTTTCATCCTCGACAATGACAATTTTAATTTTGCTCATATTAGTTTATTTTTGACAGTTTAACAATCAGTTGAAGTTCAGCTTTCTCAAAATGACATTCCATGTATCCATCCATCTGTTCAAGTAAATCGGTCAGTGAAACCTTCTCGGCAGAATGTTCAAATTTCTGTTCGAGCAGACCAGCCAGTTCATCATGAAAACGGACAGTAAACATTAAATTGGTTTTATTCTGCCATTTTAATGATACAAAGTTACAAAAATTATCGCTTAATTTGTCGACCAATTGAAATAAGATTGTTAATATTTCGTTGAAAATCAGTCCAATAGGCACTGCATCATTAAGATCAACTACTACATCCCTCAGTTTTGTTTTAAAGACAATCTTCTCAAGCGTATATGCAGAGCCATTTTCGCGTATAAAATTCTGATATATTTTCTTCAGGTAGTCGACCAACATTATAGAGTTGTAATTTTCAGCATCCATGTAAAAATCATTTACAATTGCCATCGATACAAGCCTGTTTTTGACTGCGCTGATTGCCTTTATTGATGCGGGGTCTGATATATTTGTAGTACACCGGTTCAACATACTTGAAATGATCTGATAGTTGTTTTTAACACGATGATGTACTTCGTTTATTAATATTTTGTTTTCGTCGATTGTTTTCTTAAGCTTATTCTCGATATCTATTCTTCTGGCTATTTCGGCCTTTAATTTCTTATTGTGAGCCTCCAGCAGCTGTTTTTTCAGCCTTTCTTCCATCAAAAGCTTTTCTGTCGAATTGTTTCGGAAAACGATCTGAAAAGCCTGTTTTCCCTGATAATCGATCAGGATTGGCTTGGTGATAATCGAAATGGGTTTCTTTGTATCGGCCGGCGTAATCATGTATTCCATATATTCAACTTCGCCTCCGCTCTGCACCTGGAGCAACCGTTCATTAATCGATGCAAGATCTTCCTTCCTCAAAACATTTTTAAGTTGAACTTCGCTGCTTTTTTTGAACCCGAGAATCCGCAAAGCTTCGGGGTTGGCATAATATAGCTTGTTGAAATCGCGGATCATAATGCCATTTGGCGATGTTTCAACAATAACCTTATGCTTTTTGTAGCTTGCTTCCAGCGCATTTTTAGCTTTTTCCCTATCAGTTACATCAACAAAAGATACAATGTGATGGGCCTTATTTGCCTTGTTGTGTTTGCGGCTGGAAACATCGACAAACAATTTTCCAATCTGCACACAACATGTGTGTTTTTCGGTTTCATTGAATTTCAAATCACTAAACAATTCACTCCCTATATATTCGCATATATCATCGGTCACATTCAAGCCGGCCCGCTTAATAAGTTGAATAAAAGGGCTATTCCTGAAGACAATTTTGCCCTGAGTGTTTGCCAGCAATACTGCAACCGGCATTTCATCAATCACTTCCTGCAATTCCTGCTGATTATCGATAAGCTTTTGCAACGCCTGTTTCTCAGCAGTGATATCACTAACAAGTGCAACAATAAAGGATTCATAAGGAATCACTCTGAAACGGTAATAACGCTGCTTTTCATTGATTTCAAGCGCGTATTCAAACACAGCCTTTTTGCCTGTTTTTCTACAATTTTTCAGAGTGTCTACCGAAAGCTTCTTCAAGCTGGCCGGAGCAATTGAATCTTCAATTTTTTTGCCTACGCCCAGATTAAACAACCTGATCAAATCTACATCGCCCGAAACATTAATATCGATGATAATAAACCGGCTGTTGAAAAAAACTGTTGCTTCCGGAAATGCATCTGCAGAAGAATTTAATGAGATTTCACTGTTAATATTTCCAGCTTTATTCAGGTGTTTAGAATGGTTGAAAAGAAATATTATTTTTTTACCCTTGCCGGCGTGTCTCACCTGAAACAAGAAATACTTAAGCTTGCCCGATTTATTCTTCAATGCAATAAAATCAGAAATACCTGAGTTTTTTTTATTTAAAAATTCAGAAGACTTGATTACTCCAAAACTGTTTTTTGAGGCGGAAATACTTATATCGGTTATTTTCTTTTTTCCCAACAATTCTATTTCTGAATAGTTCAATTCATTCAGAAAGGCTTCATTTGCGTCACAAATTACATTGTCCTCGTTCAGGACAATATAAGGGAATGAATATTCCGCAAAATATTCGCTTATTTTATTTATGTCAACACTAGATGGTAATTTCCCCATTATCCTCCCGGTTTCTTGCTAAATTAGCTACTGAAGGAGTAAGAAACAAACAAATTATTCTTCAGTAATCGGATCAATTTCGGGTTTTATAATCACATTATCATATTTTATCTCTATTCCATTTCGATACGTAATGTTTATAATTAAAGAACCGTCGGGAGCAAATATTCTCCAGTCTCCTTCGCGCAAACCACTGATATACAAACCTTCCATTTTTTTTGTTCCGTCCTGAAAATACCAGGTATGACGGCCTTCAGGAACTCCATCGGTGTATTTACCTTTAAAAATAAGCTGTCCGTCTGATTTCGACCTTTGTTCCCACCAGTCAACCTGCACACCGTCCTGATATTTGCCTTTTTCAATAACATCCCCTATGGCATAATACCATTCGCCTGTTTCAAAACCTTCGGAAAACATTCCTTTTACTATAACTTCCCCACTGTCGCTGTATTCAATGAATTCTTCCTCTGGATCGCCATTGCTGTAATATTCCTGCCGTAAAATATTTCCGCTTTCGTAATAATAACTCCATTCACCATCAGGAATTCCTTTACTCGTAAATGAGCCTTTCTGCTCGACTTTTCCGTTTTTATGGTAGAATGTCCAGTTTCCAGTGCGTTCGCTGTTTCTGTACGTTCCTACGGCCATAATTTCACCGGTTTCGTGATACTCTTTCCAGGGTCCTTGCTTTTTTCCGGCAGCATCAATAATTCCTTCTCCCAATATAATTCCCTCACTGAAAACATATCCTTTCACAATATTGCCAATACTGTCGAATTCACGCCGTATTCCATCAGGTTTGTTTTTAAAATAACTTCCTTCAATTTTTACTCTGCCATCGGAAAAATAATCGCGGCGGATTTCATATTCCTTAAGCTCTTCGGCAAACAGAGCGGGCTCGTCGTTAATAAATTTTTCAATGCTGAGCAACGTACCGGTTGAATCATATTTTTTTAAATACCCATTCTTTTTATCGTTCAAATAGGTAACTTCCTGCTGCACTTTTCCATTTGAATAAAAATCTTTCCACAAACCCTGTTTCAATCCATTTGGATCTTTTCTGTTGATGTGTTCACGGCTAAGTAATATTCCCTTCCGGTATTCTGTAATCAGTATAACAACGCTGTCTCTATTAAACTCAAATGCAATTCCATCTTCAAGTCCAGCTTTAAAAGGAATAACTTTTTTTAATTTTCCTTCGCTGAAATAAACTTTTGAAAACTGTTCCCTGACATCATTTATAAAAAAATCTTCAATAATATCATCCTTATAAAACGTGCGTCTGATACCATTTTTCAAACCTGCATCGTAATAAATTTCCTGCGTTATTTTTCCTTCTTCCGAATAAAATTTCCAAAGGCTGTCAAGCAAAAAATTCTTTCTGTTTCCTTCTGCTTTCAACACTCCGGTTTCATAATAAGCTTTCCAGTATCCATCGGGTTTTCCATTTTTCAAAAAACCTTCTGATGAAATTTTTCCATTCGAATAAGTGTATTTCACAGGCACAAGCACTGTGTCAACCTGCGCTGACAATACAAAAACAGAAAAAAACAATATAGAAAACAAAACAATTTTATTCATATCAGCTCATTTCTAGCATTCGCTTCAAAGGTATCAAAGCCTTTCGGATCACATCATCAGATAACGTAATTTCATTGGTTTCATTTTGCAGCACTTCCTCAATTTTTTCAATGGTATTGAGTTTCATAAATTCACAATCATTGCAATTGCAGGTTTTATCGGCAGGTACAACAATAAACTCTTTATCGGGGCTGAATTTTTTCATCTGATGAATAATTCCACCTTCAGTAGCTACTAAATATTTATTGTGACCATCACTTTTTGTGAAATTCAGCAATGCTTGTGTAGATCCAATAAAATCAGCCATTTCAAGAATAACGCTTTGACATTCGGGATGAGCAATTAACGGAACATCGGGATTATTAATTTTTAGTTGAATCACATTTTCTGCGCGCAACTGATTATGCACATGACAGCTTCCATCCCACAATATCATATCGCGGCCTGTCATTGAATTGATATAAGCTCCCAGATTTTTGTCGGGTGCAAAAATAATTTTTTGATCAGCTGGCAACTGATTCACAATTTTCAATGCATTGGTAGAAGTTACAATTATATCAGAAAGTGTTTTAACGGCAGCAGAGCAATTAACATAGCTCAGCACCATATGATCCGGATAATTTTTAATAAATTCCTCAAAAGGTCCAGCCGGGCAGGAGTCGGCCAGGGAACAGCCCGCATTCATATCCGGAATCAGAACTTTTTTTGACGGATTCAGTATCTTAGCGGTCTCAGCCATAAAATGAACACCGGCAAAAACAATAATGTCGGCATTGGTTTTTTCGGCTTGTTGCGCCAATGCGAGACTGTCGCCCACAAAATCAGCAATATCCTGAATTTCGGGAATCTGATAGTAATGAGCCAGTATCACTGCATTTTTTTTCTTTCGCAGTTCGTTTATATTATTCTTCTTGTTTTTCATTTAGAAAAAAATCAAATTACAATCTTAATAATAAGCACTGTGAATTGGTTGAAAAAAGTAATTTTTGAAATTAGGAAAAACCGTTTTCAAAGTTTTGTCAACAAAACAGCGCGTCTTATTAACTGCAAAAATAACTGTTTTTGTGGTAAAAGTCAATGTTATCAACAATGTGTTAATTACTGTTGTTGTTGAAAGTTTACAAATCATCAACACTGCAACCTTTGTTAATAAAACGGTGAGGAGCTGTTATAATTCCCTGAAAATATTTTTTGGTAAGTTGATAAGTGCAGCGGTATATACGAATGAATAACAAAACAAAATTTATTTATTGAGACTTTTTAACAGACTAATTGAATTTTGTTGATAACCTGGTTAAGTGTTTCTTTATTAAGGCTTCAATAGTAAAACAGGCATCTTTAGCCGCATAGGATAGTAAAAGGAAATAGGGCTAAGGTGTTGTTTTATAATAATTTTGAAGCTTTTAACATGCCTTACGAATTTTGTTGATATTTTTGCAGTAAACTTAGAATTCATGAAAGTACAACAAATTGTCATTGCGTCCGACCATGCAGGATATAAACTTAAGAAAAGCATCATCAAGCATTTTTCCAAAAGTATATATTTCAACGATATGGGCACGCATTCAGCTGAAAGTGTCGATTATCCCGATTTTGCCCATAAGGCCTGTATTGCGGTCACACGCGGTGATGTAAAAAAAGGCATTCTTATCTGTGGAACTGGCAATGGTATGACAATGGCTGCCAACAAACATCAGATGGTGCGTTGCGCATTGGCCTGGAATGTTGAAATAGCTCAGCTGGCGCGTCAGCACAACGATGCAAACATGTTGTCGTTGCCGGCCCGTTTCATTAGCGAAAAAGAAGCATTTGATATTGTTGAGGCCTTTATGGTAACGGAATTTGAAGGTGGCCGCCACGAAAACAGAGTCAAAAAAATAGCTGAATATTGATTGTCATTCGCATAATTTCTTAATTTCGCAAAGACGGCATTTTTGTACTCTAAATTTTCAGTAATTTATTTATTACATGAGCAGCAGCGGTTTTAGTATTTTTAGGAACAGTATCTCGGAAAAGCTTTCAGATACTGTGCTGCAGCAAGCCATGAAAAAGAATACTGAAAACTATGAGCAAAAATTTGGCGATGGTATTGCGCAATTCAATGATTTTGAAGGCTGTCGCGAACGACTTTCCTACCTGAAAAAAAGGGCGCTGAATAATCTGGACAAATATCTCCTTGAATTTGAAAGTAAGTTTATCCGAAATGGAGGGACTGTTTACTGGGCCGATACAGTTGATGATGTTGCCCGCATTTTAGCTGAAATTCTTCCTGAAAATCGTGGTGTTATAGTGAAATCGAAATCCATGACGGGGGAGGAAATAGGATTTGATAATGTGGCCAAGGAAAGAGGCGACGAGGTTGTTGAAACAGATCTGGGCGAATTTATTGTACAACAGATGGGTCAGAAGCCTTCTCATATTACGGCTCCGGCTATTCATTTGTCGAAAGTGCAGATTGCTGAATTTTTCAACACACGTTTCGGTTCTGATAAAAATGCCAGTGCTGAAGAAATCACAGATTTTGTAAGAAAGCTGCTTCGAACAAAGTTCACTGAGTCATCTGTTGGTGTTACAGGCGCCAATTTTATCATTGCTGACACAGGTTCTGTGGCCATTACCGAAAATGAAGGAAATGCGTCACTTGCAACTTCATGGCCCCGCAAACACATTGTTATTGCAGGCATCGAAAAGGTAATTCCTTCAGTCAGGGATTTGTACCTTTTCTGGCCTATGCTTGCTTCGCATGCTACCGGTCAGAAAATTTCAGTTTACAATCATATAATTTCAGGACCCGCCCGCAGCGCGGAACTCGATGGCCCCGGTGAAATGGCGGTCATACTTGTTAATAATAAACGGCATGTTTTGCTTGAAGATCTTTTTCTGCGTGAATCGCTTCAGTGTATTCGCTGCGGAGCCTGTCTGACGGTATGTCCGGTGTTTTGCAAACTGTCGGGACATGCGTGGCCTTCGGTTTACAGCGGTCCGATTGGATCGGTAATTCATCCGCATATTGGCGATGAAGCGAATAATTTTCACTTGTCATTTGCCTCTACATTATGCGGAAAATGCACTCAACGTTGTCCTGTAAAAATTCCGGTACACAATCTTTTGGTTTATAACCGCCACCTGGCTGTAGAGCGAAAACTGATTCCTGCTGCCGAAGGACGATTGATGCGCATGATTGTAAAGCGCCTAAAGTCGAGAAAAAGCATGGACTTGTGGAGTGCAAAAATCAAAGGACTTGTATTTAGAATAATACTCCGGAAATCGTGGATGCGCCACAAAGCTCCTTTGCAGTTTGCCGAAAAGAGCTTTAACACCTTGATGACGGAAAAGAAAAAGGGAAGTAGTTAGGGCCAGCTGAAAAAGTCTGAGGTGCGTCAGCTTCGAGACGACAAGACGAAGATGTATAATAATACTTCGAGTCGCAGGCAACGAAGAAGATGGCGTGTATCAGACTAACAGACACTTGCAGTGCAGCGTTTTATCAGAAGAATTAGTTCAAATATTCGCATCAGTATTTTAGCGCTTGCTGTGATGCTGCTGAAATGCAAGGATTTTTGATGATACTAATAAAATTGCTTGCATTTGAAATCCTGTTTTACATGAATATATTGCTGTTGCTGAAAGTGTTGTGTGTTTTTCAGCAGGCCCTAGTTAATCTCTGCTTATTTTGTGTATCGTCGTAAAATATCAATCACCTTGGACACATAAGAATGTCCAAACAGATTTACATGGACGAGCAGGGGATAAAGGTTAAAAATATCGGTTCGCTGTCGCCAGCCCGACTCCATTGGATAGGCCTCATTGTAATTGGCATAGAAGTCATTGGGAAAGCCGCCGAAAAGCGTGGTCATAGCAATATCTGATTCGCGATGTCCGAAATAGCATGAAGGATCAAAAATGGCAGCTCTACCTCCGGGTCCCGACATATAATTGCCAGCCCATAGATCACCGTGAATCAGAGCAGGCTTTTCAGCGGGAATAAGTTCTGGCAGCTTTTTGCAAAATGCATCAAGACTGTCTTGCAGATTGGGATTGAGAAAGCCGTTTTTTATCGCCATGTCAAACTGAACCTTAAGTCTTTCCTCAATAAAAAATTTAATCCAGCTTGAATGAAAACTGTTGCTTTGACGCAGCGATCCAATGTAATTGTTGAATTTGAGCCCGAATTGTTTAGAGGTATTGCGATGCAATAACGCCAGTCTAAAACCGAAATTTCGCCAGAAATTCTGTTCCGGTATGTCAGTTTCAAGAAATTGCATAAGCAGAAAACTTGTTCCACCACTGTCTGTATCACATAAAATGGGCTCAGGAATTACAAGCTGTGTGTGGGCAGAGGCCAGCAGCTCCAATCCTTTTTTTTCTGATTCAAACATACCCGGATATCGGTTTGCAGGATTGAATTTGACAAAAAACTTCCCTGCCGATGTGTTTATTTCCATAGCAGCACTGATATTACCCCCGCCAACCTGACGGGATGAGTGAATTGTCAGTTCCGGATAATAATAATATAGTTTTTGCGCTATTGCAACAGCAAGTGCCTTCATATACAGGATTGTGAAATATATGAAAGCACAAATATAATTAACTTACCTTTGCATTGCAAAAAATATGTATATGAAGTCTCTCACCCTACTCGCCGCATTACTGTTGTCTTCGTTTCTGATGGCTCAGAACACAGAAAAATCAAACTCTTCCAAACACATTCAGATAACGGCTCCTGCCAATCCAAAAGGATTTCCAATCTGGGAAAGCTTCGAAGATCTGCTCATGCCTCCAACCGGCTGGCAGCTCCTGCAGGGCCCCACTCCCCAAACATGGGACACCTCTTCTTTTGATCCGGCCTGGGGTATTGGCTATGTTAAGTGTCTTTATGATGAGTCTCTTTCCGGAGTTCAGAATGAATATCTGATTACCAGAGTTATGGACCTGAGTACTTTTTCCAATGTTTCGGTCGCTTTCTATTTCCAGTTTTCGAAATATTGGGGAATTTCTCCAAACGATAATTATGATCTGCTTTTGCTGGCCAGCACGGATAGTGCCCAGACTTTTCCGGATACCCTCTGGAGCGAAATGAGCACCGATACTGCCACCTGGAACAGCTTTGAATGGGTTCACGCATCGGTTGATCTTTCAGCTTATATTGATCAGGAAAAATTTGCGCTGGCATTTGTTTATAGCGGGTATGACGGTGCCGAAGCTGCGCTTGATATGGTTGCTGTTGAAACTGTAGGTGGATTTACCGAAAATAGTCTTTCACTCAAAGCCTTTCCGAATCCTGCCGACGGCGTTCTCAATATTGAATCCGCAAGCGATGGTGATTTGACAATGTCAGACCTGCAGGGTAGGGTAGTGCTGCAGAAATATTTTAGAGGAAACGAAACCATTGATGTCTCGGCGCTCGAGCCGGGAAAATATTTTGTCACACTGCGGGCAGAAAACGCTATAAGTCATATTCCGGTAGTTGTTGCCCGATAGACGAATGGTTTAAAATATTCAATCAGCCCGCATTTGACGGGCTTTTTTTATGCCGCCAGAATTACCCGATTGAATGGTTCAAACGCATTGAGGGGTCATTACAGCGGTTGGCGTTTATTAAAATTATGTACTTTTGAACAAACATCACCGCATGAAACGAATTGTAATTGTTTTCCTTGTTTTGCCATTGCTGCTCTCAGCACAGATAAAAACCGATGCTGTTACGCGCAGTAAAATGATTGATGATAAAAAAGGCACCGATGTATCATGGCGTAAAATCAACGGTCAGGAATATTTTCCAATGCTCGCAAAAGTTAGCAGCAATTATAGCCCCGGGCTACTACCAGAGGGGATACTGCAGGGTTCTCTTGCAGGAAATATTGTTTCGCTTTATGTCAGAAAAGACTTGTTGAATTCAAAGCTTATTATTCCCGGAGTCGAATACGCCGAATGGGCGCGTCCGGTAGTGCCAATGCTCGACAAAGCATTGCCCGATGCCCGGGTAGATAGTGTTCACATGGGCTTCAATCTGCCTCAGCCTTTTACCGGAAAAGATGTGCTCATCGGTATTACCGACTGGGGATTTGATTATACCAATCCGAATTTTTACGATACATCATTGCAACATACGCGCATTGCTGCCACCTGGGATCAGTGGAAAACATCGGGTCCGGCACCAACAGGATTTTTATATGGAACTGAATTCGAAGGTGAATCGGAAATCCTCGCTGCTCAATGCGACACTTCAAATGTATATGGATATGCTTATCACGGAAGTCATGTAGCCGGCATTGCAGGCGGAAGTGGCGCAGGAACGGTGTATCGCGGTGTTGCATTCGAAGCCAATTACTTATTTACCACTTTTCTGGTCGATGCTGCTGCAGTGCTCGATGCTTACAACTGGATGCATCAGTATTCAGTCAGTGTCGGAAAACGGCTTGTGATCAATCAAAGCTGGGGTTTGTATTATATTGGTAATATGGATGGAACTTCGCTGATCAGTCAGGCCATTGATTCTCTTTCGGCGCTGGGAGTGGTGTTTGTCTCCAGTGCAGGCAATAACGGCGATGCCGATTTTCACCTGATGTATGATGCTTCGGTGTCAGATACACTGAAAACTCAGGTAAAATTTGATAGTTACTCCTCATATTCGCAAATGTATGGTCAGTGCCTGACTTTGCATGGAACGCCCGCAAACAGCTTTGAAGCCCGCATTCAGGTGCTGAATTCATCAGGCGTACTGCTTGCTGAAACACCATTTTATCTGACGGATACGCTGGATTCATATATCGATGACACCTTGTTTGCCGGCACCGACACAGTGTTGTACAATGTAATGGCAGATTCTGCCAATGCGTTGAACCAGCGTCCGTTTATGCAGATTCGAGTCGCAAGCCGCAATTCAGCTAATAGAGTCATTCTTCAGATTCATGCTGATTCAGGAGTTGTGCACGCGTGGAATCTGATAGAACTGAACAACGGAGTAGGGAATTGGGGTTCCGATTTTCTGGCTCCCTATGTGGGTTACACGGCAGGTGATCCGTATTATGGTATTGGAGAACCTGCATGCGCACAGTCTTGCATTGCTGTAGCAGCGCACAATTCAGAATTTTTTCATCCAACTACAGGCGCAATATTGGGTGGAAACATGGCCTATTTTTCCAGCTACGGTCCATTGATTGACGGAACAATAAAACCCGAAATCTGTGCTCCGGGTTACGGTGTATGCTCTTCCGTTTCTTCTTTTACAACCACTTCTTTTACAACGGTTGTTGCTTCTGTAACTTTTGGTCCAAGAACCTATAAATTTATTCGTTTGAGCGGAACATCCATGTCGTCGCCCATGGTGACCGGAGTTGTAGCATTGATGCTCGATGCAGACTCAACCCTGACTGCTGCTGAAATAAAAACCATTTTGCAGGAAACAGCACGCGAGGACAACCTTACAGGCGATCTTTCCGAAACAGGTGACACGCGCTGGGGCTGGGGAAAAGTAAATGCGTTGCATGCTATTTACCGCGTTCTGGGTGTTGAAGGATTGACCGAAAATGTTTCGGACGAAAAAGTTTTACTCTATCCGAATCCCGCTTCTGATCAGGTTTGTATATTGGCTGTTGATGGCAATGTGAAAAAGGAAATAGATATTTATTCTCTTGATGGAAGACTGATAAAAACTGAAAAACTCAATGAAAACAATATGTTCAGCGTTTCGGGTTTGCCCGAAGGAATGTATTTTGTCCGGTTTGTGCTCGACGGAAAGCCGCTTTCAATGAAGATTTTGGTGAATGACTAATTTTTAAAAAAGAAGTCAGTTGTGAGTAGAATTTTCACTTATAACTTATTACTGGCCACTGAGTACTAAAAAAAAGTTTATGTATGAATAAAAAAGTATTTATAATTTCTTCAAGTCCGCGCAAAAATGGCAATTCGGATATGCTATGTGATGAATTTCTGAAAGGCGCGCTGGAAGTTGGACACAAAGCAAAAAAGGTTTTGTTGCACGACAAAAAAATAAAATATTGCAAGGCCTGCGATGTGTGCCAGAAGGGCAAACCTTGTGTGATAGACGATGACATGGAAAAAATTCTGCAGAAAATGATTGATGCCGACGTGATTGTGCTGGCAACACCAGTGTATTTCTACACCATGTGCGCGCAGCTAAAAACGCTCATAGACCGCACTTATGCACGTTATACAGAAATCAAGGAAAAAGACTTTTATTTTATTCTTACTGCAGCCGACGAAGAAAAAAAGAATATTGAACGCGCGATCGAGAGTTTGCGGGCTTTTACTTTTTGTCTCACAGGGGCTAAAGAAAAAGTAACAATATGCGCAACAGGTCTTTGGAAAAAAGGCGAGGCGAAGGATAGCAAGTACTTGAAAGTGGCGTTTGATGCTGGATTAAAAGTCTAAATATCGATTGGCTTTTTCAAATACAGCGATCAAATTTGATGCAGACAATATAACAAGCTGTAACAAAATTTGCAGCATAAACGTCTTTACTTCATATATTTTCTGTTATGAATTCAATCAATTTTTTTGGATTTCGGATAATTTTTATGATTTTTCTTGTGGTAAGTGCAACAACTTTGTTTTCGCAGTCACAAACAAATCAGAAAGACTCGCTTATCTGGGGAGCCGAATACGACTTTATGGCGCCCCGGATTGGGCAGTGGTACGATCTGAACATTGATGGCTATGTGGCGCACGGAAGAATTAAACATTCATTAATGTTTGCGCATATCAGCATTAAAGATATACACTTAACTGACGAGTCTTTTTCGAAAGACAATCTGAATGCGTTTGGTTATCGGGGTGAAGTATTTTCACACAGAGAGCTGAAGAGATGGAGTACTGGTGTTCTTCTGTTGTATTCGATGCACAAGGTTGAAACTTCTGCTAGTCATCATCAGGGCCGCTTTGGAACTTTGTTTGTCGGAGTACCCATCGGATATACCTGGGTAATTTGGAAACATTTGACAATAAATCCAGGCATCAGTGTTTTGTATCCACTGACTAACCGAACAATTACTATTGGAACTGAGCAAGTAAATCAGGCCCCATGGGGTCTTGAGCCGGGACTACGCATTGGCTACCGGTTTTAAACTGACTACCGGAGAAATTTCAAAGTGGCAGAAGAAGCGTTCTATTCTTCCTGATCCTGCAATTCTTCTTCATTTTCCGCGCTTTCAGTTTCAGGTGTTCCTTTTTCTTTCAACGCTCTGGTCTCGCAGAATTTGCACAGCTCGGTGATGTTTTTCAATTCTCTGGCCTTGTAAACAGGTCCTTCAAAAATTTCTGTCGTAACGTCTTTGTTGATTGAATGACAGTCATTATAGATGTGATATTTTGTTCCGGATTTTGTCCAGTAAACAATATTTTGTCCGGTTAACTCTTCAACCCTTGATGTTTGCTCAGTATACTCTTCAACAGAGGGTGGATTGAAATCGTATCCGATCAATCCGGCTATAACCAGCGCAATACCTGCAATGGCGCCAAGTATGGTCTTTTGTTTTCCATCGATATTTTTACTGGTGAGAATAAAAATTATGAGCGGAAGAAAAGCAATTACAGCCACAACGAGCCCCAGCTGGCTTTGCATAAAAAACCTGAATTTATTTTTCTTCGAGGCCGGATCCAATCGGTTGGACTTTTTCCAGAGAATCGAACCCACAATGGCCAACGCCAGGTCAACAACAATAAGGATGATGATCCAGGTCATGTTGACCGGCTGTTTGAACAAAAATGTGATGGCTCCGATTTGTGCACCAATAGCAAGAATCCACAAAATGGCAGCAATAACTCTCAGACGCGTTGCCCGGCCTTTGTTTTCGGCAGTAGGAACAAACATTGGGGTTTCATTGCCCGCTTCAGATTTGTCATCATCAATTTTCACTATTTTTTTATTTGTTGCCATGATGAATGATTTTTTATGATTTAATTTTCTGATGCTTAGTAACAAAGATAATTATTTTTTCGAAAATCTTTTTCAGAACTGTTAATTCCAAATTGCATGGTTTATTATATATATAACCTCGCTTTTGTTTGCAAAAACAGGGTCGACGCATTAAACTCCACAAAAATCTGCAGGAATCGTAGGTACACAGAGGTATCACAGAGTATTCACAGAGTGACAAAATAGCAAAAGCCGGTTAACAGTGTACACAACGAGTTGTGTAAATCAATTACAGCACATCGAATTCTGAAAGCGCGCTTTCAGATTCACTTTGCTGTAATTGATACCAGCTTTTGCCGCGTAAAATCTACTCTGTGTGACTCCGTGTGTACTCCTTCAAACTCTGTGTAACAAAGGTTATAGAGGCATGACATTGTACGCTTGAAGTCGGCGTCGGATGCATTAATCAGAAGTATATACAGGCATTTCAATGCGTTAGCCCTGGCTGCAAAAACTCAACCAGCATGTATTTCCCGTTAATATCGTATTTTTGACCTTTCAAAATTCCAATGAAATTCTCCATTAAACATAAAAGCGGAAAAGCGCGGGCGGGCGTATTGTCAACAGACCATGGTGATATTCTGACTCCGATATTCATGCCGGTTGGCACACTGGGAGCGGTAAAAGGCGTTACCTTCGATGTTCTTCAAAACGACATTAATGCACAGATTATTCTGGGCAACACCTATCATTTATATCTCAGGCCCGGAGCCGAAATTCTGAAACAGGCCGGCGGTCTGCACGGCTTCAATGGCTGGAAACGTCCGATATTGACCGACAGCGGAGGATATCAGGTGTATTCGCTTTCGAAGATTCGCAAGATCACCGAAGAGGGAGTCGTTTTTCAATCGCATATCGATGGAAGTAAGCACAAGTTCACTCCTGAAAATGTAATGGACATGCAGCGGATCATCGGTGCCGACATCATGATGGCGTTTGATGAATGTACACCTTATCCAGCCGAGCGGGATTATGCGCATAAAAGCATGCTGTTGACACATAAGTGGCTCGAACGATGCTACACTCATTTTCATAAAACAAAGCCGCTCTACGGTCACGAACAGGGCCTTTTTCCGATTGTACAGGGCAGCGTGTATGAAGACCTGCGCGAACAGTCGGCAAAATTCATCAGTCAGTTCGACAGCCCGGGCTATGCGATTGGCGGCCTGAGTGTTGGTGAGCCAACAGAAATGATGTATAAAATTACGGAGCAGGTTTGCGACATACTACCACACGATAAGCCGCGTTATCTGATGGGTGTGGGCACACCGGCGAACATCATCCGCGGAATTGCGCATGGAATCGACATGTTTGATTGTGTGATGCCAACCCGCAATGGCCGCAACGCAATGCTTTTCACACGCAACGGAATCATGAACATGCGCAATAAAAAATGGGAAGACGACTTTTCACCGATTGATGAATCCAGTCCGCTCGGGATTGACAAGACCACATCCAAATCATATATGCGCCATCTTTTTGTCGCAGGTGAGATGCTTGGACCAATACTCGCCAGCATTCACAATCTGGCTTTCTATCTGCGTTTGGTGGCCGAAGCCCGCCAGGCAGTGATTGAGGGAAATTACGAAACCTGGGCCGCCGAAGCCGAAAAACAAACCATGACCCGCCTTTGATGAAGATACTGGATAAGTATATTATAAAGAGATTTTTATCTTCGTTTGTGCTGGCAATTGCTTTGCTGTTGCTCATTATCATTGCATTTGACGTATCGGAAAAAATTGATGAATTTATTGACCGGCATGCGACTTTTCGCGATATTGTATTCAAATATTATTTCAACTTTATTCCGTATTTCATCAATCTTTTCAGTCCGTTATTTGTTTTTATTTCGGTAGTATTCGTGACATCAAAAATGGCCGGGAACACAGAGATTGTTGCCATTCTCACAGGCGGAATCAGTTTCAGACGGCTATTGATGCCGTTCGTTTTTACCGGTGTTTTTCTCGCTGCATTTTCATTTGTTCTCCAGAATTTTCTGATCCCTCCTGCCAATGCGGTGCGTTTGGAGTTTGAATACAACTTCATTCGCAAAAACAAACCCATGGGCGCAAGAAATATTCATATGCAAATGTCGCCCGGAGAGTATGTTTACATGGAGTCATTCAATTTCAAATCGAACAGAGCCATGATGTTTACGCTCGAAACCATAGATTTTGAAAATGGAATGACACGTAAGCTTTCAGCCAACATGGCAATTTACGATACGCTGACTGGCAAATGGCAAATGACCGAAGTATATGACCGCCGTATGAAGGATTCGGTTGAAAATCTGCGCTATCTGCCAAAGCTTGATACAACGCTGGCCATTCTTCCGAAAGATTTCAACAAGGACATGGAGAATATTGATGTCATGGATTTTTTTGAATTGAATGAGCATATTGCACGACAGAAAATGCGCGGCGCCGATAATATAAAACAGCTCGAAGTCGAGCGTCACCGACGGATTGCATTTCCTTTTGCAACCGTTATTCTTACCATCATTGGTGTTGCAGTATCAAGTCGCAAAATGCGCGGTGGTACCGGTTTGCATATTGGTATTGGACTGGCGCTGAGCTTTGGTTTTATTTTATTTATGCAAGTCAGCAGTACTTTTGCGACCAATGGAAATCTACCACCCATGGTAGCTGTGTGGATTCCGAATGTTGTTTTTGCGATCATTGCCATGTTGCTGGTACGATGGGCCCCGAAATAAAATACAAGGTTAAGGGTCACGCGTCAGGAGACGCGCGCCCAGGTTTAGAAGCCGAAGGCCTATAAATAGCTACGCCGTACAAAAAGCGCCAACGGCGCTGCAGATATTGGCCCGGGACGCAGTCCCGGGAATAAAAAGGTCGCGAAGCCCCTTTGAAATCAGCACGCAGCAAAATACATGGAAAAAGCGTTGTCTTTTCCAAACATTAAGCATTAAAAAAATCAATATAATATAAGAATCGGTAAAAATATTTAATCTTCACGCAAAGCGCTTAAATTAACACATATATAGCAAATGACACGTGGACTGTTTTGTCAGATAAATCCGGAGCTGTCTCAAAACAACGCTTACTGCACAAGCGACTCTTCCATGTCCTTCATTGCATTCCGGACCATTGAAGGTCGGTTCACTTGAAGAAGTTGTTGTTTTTGTTGTAAAAGCAAGTTCAGGTAGTTTCTATATGGTTGAATTTTATTGAATTAAATCTTATCTTTGTTTGAAATTCAATATATGCGTTCGTTCATATTGACTTTTATCTGTTTGCTGGCGGTATCATTTCTGTCTTCTGCAGAGGTGCTGCATAAGGGCTCCGATACATTGGGAGGTCATATTATTTTTATTGAAAACGCTGGACAATGGGAACAATCTTTTGCTTATAAAGCGGATCTTCCCACGGGGCAGATGTTTCTGTTTGAGAACCGCATTTTGGTCGACCTTCGCGACAAAGCCATGATTGCAGAATTGCTTCATTTCAAAATGCTTTCGGAGGAAGAAAAAAAATTGCGAAAGCAACCAAACAATGTTATTAATTCCCATTGCTACGAAATGGAATTTGCCGGGGCTCTGAACCCCGTATTGCAAGCCGAAGAACAGGTGACTCCTTATTACAATTACTATCTGGGCGATGATCAGTCGCGCTGGAAATCGAATGTACATGGATTTGAACGTGTGAAATACGATGAGCTTTATGATGGAATTGATTTGTTTGTTGGCGATGAAAACGGAATGCTTAAATATGAGTTTTCCGTTAGTCCTTTGGCCAATGTAAATGATATTGATATCCGTTATAGCGGGGTTGATAATATTCGTGTAGAAAACGGAAATCTTGTTTTTGGCACATCGCTCGGTAGTGTAACGGAATTGCGGCCTGTAGCGTGGCAGATTATTGACGGCGATACCGTTTTTGTTCAATGTGATTATAATCTGAAAAACAAATCTGTTGGTTTTTTAGTTGGAAATAATTACAACAAAAACTATGAATTGATTATAGATCCAATTGTGGTTTTTGGTACGTATTCCGGCTCAACAGCCGATAACTGGGGATACACGGCAACCTATGATCAGTTGGGCTATGTGTATGCTGGTGGAATTGTTTTTGGACAGGGTTATCCAACGACCATTGGTGCTTATCAGACCACCTACGGCGGAAACGTGGATATTGCGGTGACCAAATACAACACCAACGGAACATCGCTTATTTACAGCACTTATCTTGGTGGCTCCGGTCCTGATGTTCCAAACAGTATTGTTGTTAATTCAGCTGATGAATTATATATTTTTGCAACAACCGGTTCGTTTGATTATCCGACAACTTCCGGTTGCGTCGACAGCATTTTCAATGGCGGAACGCCTTATACACTAACTTATGTAATCAATTATTCGTCCGGATGTGATTTGGGTGTGACCTGTTTTAATGCAGCCGGCACCTCATTGATTGCATCGACCTATATTGGAGGAAGTGGCAACGACGGACTCAACATGGATGCGGTTTTAAAACATAATTATGCCGATGATGTACGTGGCGAAATTCTGCTGGATGCCAATAGTAATGTTTTTGTTGTCGGCAGCTCTGCTTCTTTGAATTTTCCAATAACATTCGGCGTGCTTCAAACGATGTATGGAGGCGGTTCTCAGGATGGTTTTATTCTGAAATGCGACAGGTCGCTCACTACAATAATCTGGTCCACCTACCTGGGCGGATCGTCTGCCGATGCCATATACAGTATTTCGCTAAACGAATTTGGTAAACTTTCGGTTGCGGGCGGAACTTCAAGTACAAATTTTCCGGTTTCATCAAATGCTGCGATGACCACCTATCAGGGCGGTTCATCCGATGGGTTTGTATCGCTCATTCAGAGTGATGGTACATCAATCATTCGTTCAACATATTGGGGCACGTCGGCTTATGATCAGGTGTATTTTGTTGAAACGGATAAACAGAATAATGTTTATTTGCTCGGACAAAGTGCGTCTACAGGCTCGGTGCTGATTCAGAATGCTGCCTGGTACACAACCGGTGGCGGCCAGTTTATTTCAAAAATTAATCCTCCGCTCAACACTGTTATTTGGTCAACCCGTTTCGGTAATGGCGATGGTGTTGTAAATATCAGTCCTACGGCTTTTCTGGTAGATTATTGTCACAATATTTATTTGTCGGGGTGGGGAAGCCCATATCTGAGTGGTTTTGGAGGCACTGCAGGATTGCCCATTACTGCCGGCGCATTTCAGACATCGACAGATAATAATGATTACTATTTTTTGTGCATGCGCGATGATGCATCAGGCATTGTCTTCGGCTCCTTTTATGGCGGCTCCAGCTCAGAACATGTGGATGGAGGTACCAGCAGGTTCGACAGAATGGGGAGAATTTATCAATCGGTTTGTGCCGGTTGCGGCGGACTTGACGATTTTCCTACAACGGCCGGTGCATGGTCAAACACAAACAATTCGACAAACTGCAACAATGGCGTAATTAAAATAGATTTCAGTCTTCCGGCTATAGTGGCTGATTTCAATATGCCTCCGGTTATTTGTTTGCCTTACACCATAAATTTCAACAATACATCCTATTTTCCCAATCCGGGCCTTGAAACTTGTTTCTGGGACTTTGGAAATGGTGTTACAAGCACAAACTGCGACCCCTCTTATACTTATCCTACTTCGGGTGTTTACGATATAACGCTGATTGTGTCTGATGCAACTGCATGCAACAGTGCGGATACGATTACCAAACAAATCATTGTTCTTTCCAGCAGTACTGATACTTTGACCGAAACAGGCATCTGTGCAGGTGGTTTGACTCAGATAGGCGTACTTCCTTTTTCAGATCCAACCATCACTTGCCAGTGGTATCCTTCAAATTTTCTTAGTAATTCAACCATTGCCAATCCCACTGCCAGTCCGCCTGTAACAACTGATTACTATCTGGTAATTTCCAACGGTGTATGTTTCGACACGCTCTACCAGACTGTCAATGTATTTGATCTTGTTGTAGATGCTGGTAATGATACGTCGACTTGTTCTCCCGGAATTACGCTTACAGCGTCGTATTCAGGTGGAACGGATTTTACAGTTGTATGGTCTTCAAATGCTTTTTTTACGGATACGCTCAATGCATATCCAGCCGGAAACAGCTGCACTTCTATTCATTCGGCACCGCATACATACTATGTTCAGGTGAGTAATGGCTATTGCATCGAAACAGATGAAGTGTTTGTTGATTATCAGGAAATGGACTTGAATGTTGTTTTGACGCAGCCTTTGTGTTATGGAGATTCCAATGGTTCCATAGCGCTGAATCCTTCGGGCGGTGTGTCGCCTTTTTCATTTGCGTGGAGTACAGGAGAAACCACGCAAATTATAACCAACCTTAGTAATGGATTTTATTCTGTAACCGTTCATGATTTTAACGGGTGTCTGCAGCAAAGTAATATTTTGCTTAATCAGCCACAGCTATTGGGATATGTGTCAGAAACCGGCCCGGTGAATTGTGATATTGCTTGTAATGGTTTCATTTATGGGACAACCACCGGTGGCACTCCGCCCTATTCGTATAATTGGAGTAACGGACAAAACACAGAAGATCTCACCGGTTTATGTCAGGGCAACTATCTGGTTACAATTTCCGATGCTCACAATTGTGAGCTACCCAAATCATTAAATATCGAAGTTGACTACATTTACGACAACGTGGAAGCATGGACCGATGACGATACAATCTATGCCGGACAATCGACTTTAATACACGCATCAGGCATTTCGGCTGTTGACTATTCATGGTCGCCGGCCGGCAGTCTGGCTGACAGTCACAGTGCAACAACAGAAGCTTCGCCGTTGCAAACAACCACTTATTCGGTTTATCTCGACGATGGATTTGGCTGCACCTACACGGATACTGTCAGAATTGTAGTGCTCGACGTTTATTGTTTTGATCCGTATATTTTCATTCCAAATTCATTTACACCCAACGGAGATGGAGTGAATGATGTTTTATATATTCGCTCACGATATATTGAGCAAATGTATTTTGTGATTTTCGATCGTTGGGGAGAAAAAGTATTCGAAACAAATGATCTGAGGTCTGGCTGGGATGGCACTTTCCGCGGTCAATTGCTTGAACCGGCTGTGTTCGATTATTATCTTGAAATCGATTGTTTTAATAAAGTCCAGTTCATAAAAAAAGGAAATATAACATTACTCAGATAGGCTTATGCGGAAATGGATATTGCTTGTTTTGTTTGTTTTGCCGCCGGTTTTTGCCGATGCGCAGGATATTCATTTCAGTCAGTACAACAATGTTCCTTTCTATCTTAATCCCGCCAAAGCGGGCATGATGAGCGAACAATTCCGATTTTCGGCCAACACCAAGTTGCAGTGGAGATCTGTCACATTGCCCTATCAGACTTATCTGGCGGCCGGTGATGTAAGTTTTCAGCGCAAAGGAAGTCATCTTGGAAAAGTTGGTCTTGGTCTTGATTTTATGCGCGAAAAGGCTGGTGATGCGGCTTTTGGAACCAGCGGGTTTGGCATGGCCGCCTCATATATCAAAGCGTTGAATCGCTTTAATAATCAATTTTTATCCGGCGGTGTCTCGTTTCGCATGCATCAGCGGAGTTTCGATTCCGATGAGCTCTCCTTTGATAATCAATACAACGGGTTGAATTATGATCCTTCACTTGAAGGCGGAGAAACTTTTTCCGAAATGAATTTCTGGTATCCTGTGCTGAATGCGGGCGGAGCTTACATGAAACGATTCGATCAGCGACATGAATTAACGGCAGGACTTTCAGTATTGAATATCAATCGTCCGGCACAATCTCATTTTAACGACAACAGTATTCGTTTGCGAACAAGATGGGTGGCCGATGTAAGCTATAATACCGCAGTGACCCGGAACAGTGCGCTTGTGCCTTCTGTGTTTTTTTCAAAGCAAGGTGTGTTTACTGAATTAATTTTCGGTGCCGATTATCGTTATGTAAAAAGTTTTAATCCCTGGTCCTACAAGGCCTATTCAGGTGGACTTTTCTATCGGGTCGGCGATGGTTTTATTATGTCTGCAAGACTTGATTTTCTAAATTATAAATTTGGTATCAGCTACGATCTGAATACTTCCAAACTTGTTCCTGCAAGCCAGCTTCGCGGAGGCTTTGAATTCAGTATTATTGCGGTTTTCAACAGAGCCAGTCATCAATCAAACCGCGAAATTCCCTGTCCGATTTTCTGATTATGATTAAACGATTCTGCATCATATTTATTTTTGTGTTTCCGTTATTGCACCTTCATGCACAAACGGAACTGGAACTGCGCGGTGATGCCGAATTCAAGGCCGGTAATTTTCAGGCTGCCTGGAATTATTTTAATGAAGCTGCAAGAACCGATACGGCCAACATTGCTCTTTGGTATAAAATGGGTGAATCGGCCCGGGAATTTTTTAATTATAATACTGCTTTTCAGTGCTACAGAATCGTGTATGAAAAAGATCTTGGAAAAAAGTTTCCTCAGGCCTTGTTCTGGATGGGCGATCTGTCGCGAAACCTGTCGGATTACCTGATGGCAAAAGCATATTATTCGCTATATCTGGAGCAGGAAAACAATAGTTCGTTTTTTGAGGAAAAAGCCGAAGCGCAGCTGAATAATTTCGACAAAATCGAAAAACTCAGGTCCGATACATCGTCAGAAGTTACTGTTGAGCATCTGTCGTTGCCGGTCAATTCCCCCTTTAGTGAATTTGCTGGTTTTCAACAGGGCGAAAACAAATTGTATTTCACTTCCGTTCAACCTTTGTTAAGTGAGAACGAAGATGGATTGCTCGGAAATTCATACCTGTCATCGCTCTATGTAAGCGATTTCACAACCCGTGGATTGTCGCTCCCGGTAAAGGTTACAGAGCCATTGAACAGCAGTACAAAACATACGGCCAATATCTGTTTCAATAATGACGGATCCGAAGTATGGTTCAACCGTTGCGAAATGTCAGGTGAATATAAATATCGCTGCGATATTTACAATGCAAAGCTCGAAAACGGGCGCTGGACCTTTCCGGAGAAGATATCACTCAACACAGAGGAATACACTTCAACGCAGCCATATTTTTATAGTGACAGTACAGAAAACGAAGTTTTGTATTTCGTCAGCGACCGGCCGGGTGGAGTTGGTCAGCTCGATATCTGGTTCAGTGTGCGTAAAGAGGGCAAATACAATGCGCCAACAAATCTGGGCAGTATTGTGAACAGTCCGGGAAATGAGATCACCCCTTTCTTCGACGGAGAATCGGGAAAACTTTATTTTTCGAGCGACTGGTATTATGGGCTGGGCGGTTATGATGTTTTTTATGCCAAGGGTTCATTCAGCGACTGGAAAGCTCCTGAAAATGCAGGACTACCGATATGTTCGCCGGCCAACGATTTTTATTTCAACATTAACTCGGTCGATAGAGATGGCTATTTCACTTCAAATCGCGAAGGCTCTTACTTTTTCAAAGGCGAGACTTGCTGCAATGATTTGTATGCTTATTATGGACAAAAAAGCGCAAAGAAAGACACCTTACCACAGCCAAAGGATTCGGTGGTAGTGGTGAATGAAATAAAGAAAATAATGGAGGACATGTTGCCGCTTGATCTGTATTTTCACAACGATATTCCGGATCCACGCAGCCGTGACACAATTACCTATGCGACTTATGACGAGACCTATTATTCTTACATGGCAATGATAGATCGTTACAAAAAGGAGTATTCCAAAGGTCTTAGCGGTGATGTAGCCGTAAATGCTGCTGCCGAAATTGAAGTGTTTTTTCTGGCCAATGTCACAGCGGGCTTCGGAAAGCTGCTTGAAATTACACCGTTGATGATTGAAGATCTCGAAGCGGGCAGCCGTGTTACCATGAAAATTCAGGGATTCTGCAGCCCGCTTACAGGAACGGAATATAACATCAGTCTTGCAAAGCGAAGGATCAGCAGTATTCTTAATTATTTTGAAAAAATAGATGGAGGTAAAATAAAGCCATATCTAAATGGAACAGCTTCCAACGGCGGACAACTTATTATCCTTGCAGAACCAGTTGGCGAAGCGCTCTCCGACCCGTTTGTAAGCGATAATCCAAACGACACACGAAACTCTGTTTATAGCATTTCGGCAGCACGTGAACGCCGGATTCAGATTGTCAGCTATGAATCTGACTTTGCCGGACAGAAAACCAGAAAACTCTCCGGGCCTCTGCTGACCTTATCTTCCAATGATCTGAAACTTTCCTTGTCCGATGAAAATCAAAAATGTGTTCAGGTCACGATTACAAATACCGGCGATGAAATGCTTGATATAGCATCGATCCGATCCGATCAGCCTTGGATGCAGGCCAAATTGGGCGGTAATGTGATTGTTCCGGGCAATGTGACAACACTCGATATTTGTATCGATAAAACCATGCTGAAAAATCCCGCGCTGGGCGTATTAATTATCACCAGCAACTCACGCGACAAGCAGAGTGTGGTGTATGTGCGGGTAAAATAATTAGTTGTGCGTAGTTTAAAGCTGTGCGAAGGTTCCAAACTTCGCACAACTATTTAATATTTCGCACAACCTTATGCGGGATTCAATGATAAAGTATAAATTATCGCTTAAACTGGTATTAAAGTTATATAAAACATTGTATTCGCCATATAAATTCCTTATATTTGGGAGTTTGCAAAACTTTAAAAGCAGAGCTATGAAAAAAGCTATCATCTTTTGTTTAGTCTTTTTAGCATCAGCTTCAATTTTCATTGAAGCGCAAATAACAAAGAAAATAAGCTATCAGGCTGTTTTAAGAAACATAAGTGGTCAGTTAGTTGTTAATCAGCCAGTAGGGATAAAAATAAGTTTACTTCATTATTCGTCTAGCGGCACATGTGTATATGAGGAAATATTTATTCCGAACCCATTAACCAATGCCAATGGTTTGTTTTCAATCGAAATCGGCGGAGGACTTCCTTTGTCAGGTGATTTCAATTCTATCGATTGGTCGGATGGTCCCTATTTTCTTAAAACAGAAATGGATCCTACAGGAGGAACATCGTACACAATTACGGGAGTGAGTCAATTACTCAGTGTTCCCTATGCCTTACACGCACTTGTGTCCGATAGTGTTTCCGGCGACATTCATGAAGCTGATCCTCTATTCACTGTGTCTGTGGCCAGTGGTATAAGCAGTTTGGATACTGCCTTTTGGAACGCTAAAATTGATGCGGAAACCGATGGTTCGGTGACAAATGAACTTCAGGACATCCAGGGTGTTTTATCAACAGGAAAAGACGCAGGAGGAGATAGTCTGGTCAATTTAGGCCATCTTACGGTTGGAGCTACCTCGACAACACCAGATGCCGCGATTGAAATCAATTCAACGTCCAGCGCTTTTCTTCCTTCACGTATGACTACTGCGCAAAGGGATTCGCTTATTCCGGCAGAAGGCATGATAATTTATAACCTGACAGAAAGAAAATTTCAGGGTTATTCATTGATTTTTAATTATCTCTCGCAGCAACTCGATGTCATTCAGAATCTTTTTAACAATGCAAGTGGTTCTAATGACAAATCTCAGAGCTTTACCGCTGTAACAACTGGTAGGATTAGTTGTGTAAAAGTAATGTTGAACGCCGCAGGCTCGGGAGGGATTGCAAATATTAAAATCAGGAACGGCGTCGGAAATGGGGGAACTGTTTTGTATAACGAAAGCGTGTATGTTACTTATATTGCGGGAGGGACAATGTATTCCATTTATCCGGACAATACTTTTGTGATTGCCGGCATGCAATATACAATCAATATTGTAGATAATGTGCTTGATCCGATGGGATACGGATTTGATTGGTTAATATCGACCAGCAATCCCTATTCGGGGGGTGATTTTTATTGGACCGGCATGAATATTACCTCGTATGATGCGGTTTTCGAAATATATGTTGAACCACAGACCTCCACTCCCGGATGGATTGATCTTAATTGACAATTTTGTTTTAAAAACTTATTCAATTAAATAAAAAGTAATATGAAAAACATCAGGCTTATTTTTTTAGCATTATTTCTTCTGGAAACAACCACAACAGATTTGTTTGCACAACAAACAACTGATGCAACCGGAGGCATTATATCGGGCAGCGGAGGCTCGGTAAGTTATAGTGTTGGTCAGGTATTTTATTCATCGGCCAGCGGGACAAATAGCAATGTTACAGAAGGTGTTCAGCAACCGTATGAGATTTCGGAAATCACGGGAATGGAGCTTGCTTCAACAGATCTGATTTGCCTGGTTTTTCCGAATCCGTCAGCCGACTTCATCATTCTGCAGATTGAAGATTTGACCCGGACGAACCTGAATTATAAAATCTTTGATCCTGAAGGACGCATCATTGAAAGTCGTGCGGTGACTGATTCCAAGACTAAAATTTCCATGAGCTCTTTTTCTTCGGGGATCTATTTTCTAAATCTCATGCAAGGGGAAAGCCTAATAAAAATGTTTAAAGTCGTCAAAAACAAATAATCATGAAAAAGCTATTTCCAATATTAATGGCTGTGTTATTCTCGCTGCCATTGCAGGCTCAGAGTCCTGATAAAATCAGCTATCAGGCGGTAATACGCAACAGCAGCGGAAATCTGATCTTAAGCGAAACGGTTGGTATGCGCATCAGTATTCTGCAGGGCTCTATTTACGGGGCGACGATATATGTTGAAACACACAATACCTCCACCAATGGCAACGGCCTTGTGACCATCGAAATCGGTAGTGGAACCCCTGTTCTGGGATCTTTTGAATCTATTGACTGGACCAATGGCCCTTTGTTTATTAAAACGGAAACCGATCCATCCGGCGGATCCAGTTACAGCATATCTGGTACGAGCCAGTTGCTCAGCGTGCCGTATGCGTTGCATGCAAAAACAGCCGAAAGCCTTTCAGGCGAATTAAATGAAACAGACCCGGTTTTTAGTGCCTCTCTGGCTGCCAATATTTCCACTGTTGACACGGCGTACTGGAATGGAAAATTGGATAGTTTTTCTGAGGTGGATCCTATTTTCGATGTCTCTTTGGCTTCGGATATTACGGGAACAGATACGGCGAGATGGAATGACAAACAGGATCAACTTTCCGCAGGAAACGGCATCAATATCAGCTCAAGCAATATTGTTTCAGTTTCAGTTCTGAGTCAGGCTGCAGGTGATATGCTGTTTTATGACGGAAACAACTGGACAAGAGTTCCTGCTGGCACATCTGGACAGGTGCTGAAATCCAATGGAACAGCAGCTCCCTTCTGGGGTTATTACAATGGAATCTTTGCTACACGTAATTCCGGATCAACTACATACCTGACATCGACCATTGTAAATTATGATGGGGCCTGGGTGACGATAACAGTTCCATGTGCAGGAACCATTGAGGTGATTGCAAGTGTTTGGACGAGAATTGGACATGTAAGTGGCGTTGAGGATCTATTATATCTTAATATCGGAACTACCCCCACTGACGAAGGAGAAATTTATACATTGCATATACATTCAGTACCAGCATCATATCCGTCTTCTACAAATACAAGCCATTCCACAATGTTGACCAGAAAATTCAATGTAATGGCCGGAACATATACTTATTACCTGAACGGAAAAATGGTAAGTGGTGCAAATAATGACGACAGCTTCTGGTATGCTTCTTTGAGGGCTGTTTTCTATTAATAGCGGTAATGATCAGCTTTATAAGGGCCTTCCTTCGGAACACCAATATAATCGGCCTGTTCGGTTGTGAGCTGTGTAAGTTTTACACCGAGCTGATCGAGGTGGAGGCGGGCTACTTCTTCGTCCAGATGTTTTGGAAGGCGGTACACACCAACTTCGTATTTGTTTTTCCAGAGTTCAATCTGAGCCAGGGTCTGGTTGGTGAATGAATTACTCATCACAAACGAAGGATGTCCGGTAGCACAGCCAAGATTCACAAGGCGGCCTTCTGCCAGCAGATAAATGCAATGTCCGTCAGGGAAAATATATTTGTCAACCTGTGGTTTGATATTGATTTTTTTGATGCCGGGATAATTCTCCAGTTGTTCCATCTGAATTTCATTATCAAAGTGGCCGATGTTGCAAACGATTGATTCGTCCTTCATTTTGGCCATGTGCTCAATGGTAATGACATCGCGGTTTCCGGTGGTGGTCACATAAATGTTTCCTTCCGGCAGTGCGTTTTCGACGGTAGTGATTTCAAAACCTTCCATAGCGGCCTGCAGAGCACAAATAGGGTCGATTTCAGTAGTGATCACACGGGCTCCGTACGAACGCATTGAATGGGCACAGCCTTTGCCAACATCGCCGTAACCGCAGACTACGACTACTTTTCCGGCAATCATAACATCGGTGGCGCGTTTGATTCCGTCGGCCAATGATTCGCGGCAACCATACAGATTGTCGAATTTCGATTTGGTCACACTGTCGTTTACATTGATAGCCGGAATAAGCAATTCACCTTTTTCCATCATCTGATACAAACGATGAACACCGGTGGTAGTCTCTTCCGAAACGCCCTTCCATTCTTTCACCAGATTTGTCCAGCGCGTTGGATTCTCAACATAAATTTCTTTCAGTGTTTTATATAATGCTTTTTCATCGGGCGTGTGAACCGGTGTGTCGAGCAGCGAAGGATTCTTTTCGATTTCAGCACCTAAGTGAATCATGAGCGTTGCATCGCCGCCATCGTCAACGATAAGCTGCGGGCCTTTACCGTCGAAGTTGAGGGCCTGAGAAGTGGCCCACCAGTATTCTTCGAGGGTTTCGCCCTTCCAGGCAAAAACGGGCGTTCCGGCAGCAGCAATGGCCGCGGCCGCGTGATCCTGTGTCGAGAAAATGTTGCAGCTGGCCCAGCGTACGTCGGCACCGAGTTCTTTCAGTGTTTCAATAAGCACGGCCGTCTGAATGGTCATGTGCAGCGAACCCATTATGCGCGCGCCTTTCAGCGGTTTTTCGGTTCCGAATTTTTTGCGTAATGCCATCAGGCCCGGCATTTCTTTTTCGCCGATTTCAATTTCTTTGCGGCCCCAATCGGCCAGCGCGATATCTTTTACTTTGTAGTTCATCTTTGCTTCAGTTTGTAACATACTGGTTCGAAATTTTTTGCAAAAATACGAATTTATGTGCTAATGCACCAATGTGTTGAGAGCTGATATATAGCATCCGACATTGAGCGCAATGCTCAATGCGTGACCACAACCTTAATCTCCTTTACTGGTGCTGCGCACGTTTGACCCGAGGCCTTGCCATCGGCTAATGTATTTTTCGCTTTCAGCGCATCTGATAGAGCTTCGCAGCTTTTTTTATGGCTCCGCCCACTTAACCTTGACCTTAACCTTAACCTTAACCTTAATCTTGACCTTGATCTTGACCTTGACCTTGATCTTGACCTTGTTCTCGATCTTATTTCAGCCAATCCCACATATTGTAATTATATCTCTGTTGTTTTTCGGGGCTTAAACTACGATAAGTGCGTATGTTGTCCCAATATATTTTGAGATCATGTGCATCAAAGGCGTTGTCTTTTGTGAGACGCATGGTTTGTCCCTTGTCCGAAAATTCTGGGCCGCTCAGCCAGCGGTAATCAATGTTGCTGGTTGCTTTTAGCTCATCTGCAATATGCTGAAAATAGGCATTGAAATTTTCGACCTGCAGATTTTTATCGTGCGATCCGTTCATAAACATATCGACCAGCGAAGTCCCGTAAGGAACATAGTCGGCGGGGTTGAGCCATACTACCACTTTTTCGACTTTGCCCGTGGCAATCAGATCGGCATAGCCGCCCATGTTTGTGAGCGATCGATCGCCTCCCATAATGTGAAGTTCTTTCGCCTGAATAACATCGGCGCGGAGCAGCGCTTCGGTCACTGTTGCACCATTGCTGTGCGCCATCAATATTTCAAAATATGTATTATCCAATTCTTTCACCAGCTCTTTTCCAACTTCTGTATTTAGAGAGGTGTATTTTCCGGTTGTAAGATTGTCAAGCGAAACACGCCCAAGGTCAGTCCAGGCCGCATTATCCGAGGTAGCGTAAAACGGAACATTGTTTCCCGAGAATGGACTTACCAGTTTGTTTTTTACAATTGAATTTTCAGAGGCCGTGTTGCTCATGCCAAGAATGACGCCCTCCTTGACGACTTTTCGCGATCTAAGCGGAGGCACATAACTGCCCAGTTGTTTATTCAGTTTTTTCTGAACAGTCTGATACGATTTTTTGTTTTCGTTGATGCAATCAGAGAAGGCCTTCATCTCAGCCAGATATTCCGTTGCAGCAGCACTGTTGTTATTTACAGGTTTTTGCTTCGCCTGTTTTGCCTTTTCTCGTTTAAGCATTGTTTCGGCATTATCGAGATTCTGGCTGTACATGCTGTTGTTTCGGTCGTACTTCAATGCTTTGCGGAACGCCGCTGCGGCTGCTGCATAATTGCCTTTTTTATATGCTTCAACGCCCCGGTTGTTTACTATTCGCGCCTGTTCAAGCAGATATTCTGTATAATGTTCGTTTGCAGCGTCGCTTAAAACGGGTAGAGCTGCAGGTTCAGTATTGTATGAAGTTGTTTGTCCAGAGCTCTGATTCTGGCTTTTTCCAATTGGACAATCAGGATTTGTATGAGCTGACAGTGGAGCGTTGCACCAACAATGGCATAAACTGCAGGTGCAGTTGTAATTGTCGGGCTGCGCGGCCAGCGGCATAATCCAAAGAAAACCCATCAAAAAAAACAGGGAGATTAAAAGGCTTTTTAAAGTTTTCATTGTATTGAATTTTTCGAATATTTTTTTTATTTCATGGATGGTCCAAGCATCAAACCCAGTCGCAGAGCCCAGAATGATTTGCCGGGATATCCTTCTGTGTTGAAAGTGCCGAGCGAATTATAGAAATGAACGGTGACACCAATGGTACTTCGCACCGGCGATAATTCAAACCCCACCTGATACATAAACCGCAGATCGAAGTTCCAGTCGCAGCCAATGGCGGCGGTTCCGGTTAATCTCAAAGCTGTTGGCCCGATCAGAAATGTTGGAATCATTGGATAATAGCGCGAGCCCATAAAAAACTCATGACTGACCGTGTTTTTTGCACCAGGCACCAAATCCTCAATATCAGTAAGCCGGTAGGTGTAGGATCCGAATAATCCACCGTGCTTGCGCCCCAGCGTGGTGTTGATTCCGAAACCATGTTGCGCAACCGGAGTGAATGTTCCGTTGTAGTTAATTTCGTAATTTCCTCCCAAATCGCTGTAAAGCTCAATCAGGCGGATTCTTTGTTCATCCTGTGCCGACGAAAATGCCGGTAGCAAAATGAGCAAAACAAATACTAGAATATTGTTTCGGTTATTCATAGTTTTTTAATGATATCAAAATTAAAAAACAAAGATAGCTGCAAAACGAATCAATCTATCAAAGATACTATGGTTTTGTCTGTTTTTTTCATCTTTTCATATAAAAATTCCGCGTACAAATAAAATATTATTTAAATTTGTACCCTCAAACCATCGCGGAAAATTTATGAAATCGCTCGCAGTCAATTTTGTCATTATGACTGTCACTTTTGTGGCAGAGCGCTGATTCCGCAATACAACAGATTTTCTCAACAAAGAAATTCTCCGGCGGATGAAGCCAGCGGAGAGTTAAAACCGTATATAAACCAAAACAAAAAAAAATGAAAACACTGTATTTTGAGGCCGTGGGCCTGACCATCACCAAAGCTGTATCCGCAGCCATTGTTCGTTCAATGTTTGTAAGAAAGCCAGGACAGGATCCGGGCATGCAAAATCACATAAAACGAAGACCCCATGAAACAATATAAAAATCAAAACAAATTCTCTCTTTTCAGTGTCAATTTTCAGGGTATCCGGCGCCTGGGCTCGCTTATAGGCGATGCTATTGCCGGTAAGGAATATGATTATACCAACGGCAGAATATCGAAAGCGCTCGTACTGCTTTCAATTCCCATGGTGCTCGAAATGCTCATGGAATCACTGTTTGCCATTGCCGACATTTTCTTTGTGTCGAAACTGGGTTCCGAAGCTGTGGCGGCGGTCGGACTTACCGAATCAATCAACACAATTGTTTATGCAATCGGAATAGGTATGGCGGTGGCTGCAACGGCTATTGTGTCGCGCCGCGCAGGTGCGAAGCGCTT
Organism: Bacteroidetes bacterium GWF2_43_63; assembly: GCA_001769275.1. Lineage (NCBI taxonomy): Bacteria > Pseudomonadati > Bacteroidota > Bacteroidetes bacterium GWF2_43_63. The sequence goes on from MEOQ01000028.1 coordinate 53,220, forward strand.
TATGGCTGCTTCAATCACATCATTTCAGGTGTTGCTGACAACGCTGTTGGTTTCAATACCAATTGCGATTGCAGGAATCATTTTTTCAGGTGACTTGCTGCGAATGATGGGCGCGGAAGAAAACGTTGCATCCAACATGGGCGTGTACACCGCCATTACGTTGGGGACAGCGCCGCTCATTATGCTGCTTTTCGCTGCCAATGCCATTTTTCGTTCATCGGGAAATCCGGCAACGGCCATGAAGGTGTTATTGGTGGCCAACGGACTCAACATTGTTCTTGATCCCATTCTCATTTTCGGATGGGGACCGATACCGGCCATGGGTGTTGAAGGTGCTGCCATTGCAACGTTGATCGGACGTTCAGTCGGAGTAATTATGCAGTTGTATATTTTATTCAATGGAAAGCATTTAATCGGCATAACACGGCGAGCTATAATGATTCACTGGCGGACTATTGGTGAAATTTTTCGGCTCGCTGCCGGTGTCACTGGTCAGCATCTGATTGGCACAGCCAGCTGGATTATTCTGATGCGTATTATGGCCGAATTTGGCAGTGTGGTGGTGGCGGGTTATACCATAGCCATTCGCATCGTGTTGTTTTTTCTTTTGCCTGCCGAGGGATTCAGCAACGCAGCCGCTACAATGGTTGGTCAGAATCTTGGTGCCGGAAAACCGCACCGTGCCGAACGTTCAGCATGGAGTGCCGCGTGGCTCAACATGACTTTTCTGGGAACGGCCGGCGTTTTCATGGCGTTGTTTCCGTCGGAGATTATCGGATTTTTCAGCTACGAAGCCGACGTAATTGCAGCCGGAGCCAAAGGATTGCGCATGGTGAGTTTTGGAATGATCATGTATGGACTTGGCTCTGTCATGCTCAATTCCATCAATGCTGCCGGCGACACACTGCGTCCGGCCTGGTTTATGTTTGCTGCATTCTGGTTGGTCGAAATACCGCTTGCACTGTGGCTTTCGTTTAATACTTCCGCCGGGTCGAACGGTGTTTATATTTCCATTCTGACAGCAGAATCCTTCATGGCATTTCTGGCGTTGTGGTGGTTCCGCCGCGGAAGATGGAAGACGATTAAAATTTAAATTGTAAAAAAGAAATGGCGTGGAAGACATATCCACGCCATTTTTTTAATTCAAAGCTATGTTTTGCAATAGCAATTATTCTTTCACAAACATTCGAGCCCCGCTTCCGGTGCTGTTTTTCAGAACTATCACGTACAGACCAGCCGGCAATGATTCAATGTTTATGGTGTATTCAGAACCGCTGATTTGCTTATCGTAAATAATCTTGCCTGTCAAATCGCTGATCAGAACCTGGCTGCATGGAGTTGCCGATTTAATGTTCAAAACATTGCCGGCAGGATTGGGAAATACATTGAACGAAAACGATAATTCTTCACCAAGATCATTTGTGTTGTAAATGTAAGTGTTGATTATTCTTGTGAAATTGACCATAACGGTATCGTCAAGGATCTGGGTCACTATTTCAACAGGCAGTCCCGATGTATTGTTGGTGTAGTATCCCTCGTAATAATCGCTGGATACAGATTGCTCCGTTTTAATCAGGTAATTGCTTGCATCGTAAAAATATTCGATTGTATTATCTATACTGCCATCGGAGTTATGGTCGATTGTTGTGGTCAGAGGCTTTTGATAGGCATTATAGGTATAAGCAGTTGTCTGAGAATTTATCCAGGCATCTGAAACGGAGTCCCATCTGAATATGGTCTCGCTCTGAACGGTTCCGTCAGGATTGTTGATGTATTCAAACCGGGAGTAGTTTTCCCATGCTGATGGCGATTGATAATTCAACTCCCCTGTTTTAGTTATGAGGAAATCATTGGTGTCATATATAAAGTGTGTACGTAACCTGTCATACCAGACACCGCCGGTCTTGATTTCCCACAGCACCGTATCTTCTTTTTCCGACAGGGAATAGTTAATTGTATATCGCGAAGAGTCAGCCGTGAACAACCCGGTAACAGAATCCCTGCTGGTTTGAATTATCTGGTTTGGCAGGCCGGTTGCGTTATTGACATACCGTATTTTTGAAGTAGTATCCCATTGTGTTGCAACCGAATCCCACAGAAGTCTCCATTCAACTTCTTTGACGAAATTACTGTCGTATTCATAGACTCTTTGCTGCCAGTTTTGCCACACCGTGTCGTTGGTCCAATTCTGATACACCGATGTTTCAATTTTTTGTGCGGACATCACCAATGTCATTATCAGGAAGGATGAAAGCAATAAAAGTTTTTTCATAGAATTACAATTTTATAGTTTATAGAAGAAATTTTCTGTTTGACGGTGAATTCATGTCAAAGTTAAAAAATTATTTTAATAACAGAAACTATTTATTAACAATAAGTGTTACCTCCGCCGCGGAAGATGGAAGACGATTAAAATTTAACATCGTGTAAAAAAACACATGGCGCGGATTATTCACTCATTATACGACCTTTAAAGGAGTTCATGAGCTCAGCGCTTTCAGCGCTTCGGTTGCAAATCCGCGCCATGTGTTTTTTGTGTTTCTTTTATCACTGGCGCGGTTCCGATCGCTATCGGAATTTTATCCGTGACAGTGTTGTTTATAGCATCAGAAACCAATCTTATTCACAAAATACACTTTGCGTTTTTCTTTTCCGTTTTTGACAACCTGGCTGCCATAGGCAAGAAAATAATTTCCATACCAATAATCAACATTTGAAAAAGTTCGTTTGGTTTTTTCAGATTCGTCGCCGGTTTCGATGAAGTCCCATTTTTCATCACTGAGAATGTTTCCGTCGAAGTCAACGGTTTTAGAAACGATTTCATTTCTTGACGTATAAACCATGCTTATTTGAGAAGCAGTTTGTTCTGAAATAGCGATAAAGCGGTTCACCGAAAACGGCTTGTATCCTGGGTTTAGTTCAAAGCAGACATCCCACATCAGTTCGCCTTGTTTTGAGAATTTCCCAAGGGTCGCATGTGTGTACTGATAGCCGTCAAAAACGGTAACGGTATAGGTTGAAACGGCTCCGTTGGCACCAACAGTTGTGCGGGTTTCGGTGCGATAGGTTGGATAATAGGCTTCGCCAAGGAATAAATAACCATCTTCAAGAACAATCACATCGTGATCTGCAATCCAGTAATCAAGCGACATTTCTTTTCCCTGAGCTTCTTTTTTTGCTTTTTTCTTTTCGATTTTTTCCTGTTTTTTTTCTGGCAGATATGAGAGGAAATCTTTTAAATCGAGAAAATTGTAATAGCGAATGTAATTAATGGCACCGTCTTCAATCTCGCCAAAGAAAAGGCCTTCGGACATCAGTCCTTTTTTTGCATAGGTGCCGGTGATGATTATTTTACTGTCATTAACCCTACATCCCGAAATGGAAACGATTGAATTGTCGCCTGCTCCCGAAATTTTTATGGCTTTTTCCACATTGTCGTTTTCCGAAATCCGGATCATGTGAAGCTCGCTTACAGTCTTGCTTAAACTGGCGCGGGCAAACAAAAGAATTTCGTTGGATTTTTCAAGAATCTGATAATTTTCGCTTGATAATTTTTTTGAAGTGAAGGCTCCAATATTTATTGGAATCGCTGTTCCTTTTCCAGAGCCCAAATCCACTCTATATATTACAGGTGCTTTTTTTACAGAAGCCAGAAACCACGCCTGATCGCCCAGCACTTTCATGCTTCGGGGAAATGCTTTGGGCGGCATAACCCCTGTTGTTTTAGAAATATCGAGCGTATTCATCTGTACCCCGGTGATTACAAACTCACCCTTTTTATTTAAGTACATGTTATACACAAAGTCATCGTTGTAATACAATTCGCTGAATCGCATTCCCCTGGGAACCAGAACGGTTTCGGTCTTTTCCAGCTCTAAATCACCGCTGTAGAGGTCGTATTTTATTTCTTTTTGTCCATCAACATCATCATCGGCCTGGGACTCCAGAACAAAGTATCCTTTGGTCGATTCATAAATGGTCTCGCCCGAATAGCCGTTGCGCAGGTCAAATTCGATGCGTTTTTCGGTGCTGAGTTGTGCTTCGGCCTGAATCAGAAGCAGCAGCAAAAAACTAAAAAACAATTGTTTCATTTGTTTGAATTTTTATATTTGTTGTAAAAATACAATTAATATGCAACATCAAAATTCAATTTTATTTATAAAGTAAACTTTCCTTTTCTTATTGCCATCTTTGATTTCCTGACTACCATATGCAAGAAAACTGGATCCATACCAGTGTTCTAAATGGGAGAAAGTGTTTTTTGTTTTACTATCGCCGGATTCAAAAAACGTCTTTTTTTCTTCATTGACTATTTCTCCATCATAATCTACTGTTTTTGAAATCAGGTCATTTCCACTGGCATATACCATGCTTATCTGAGAATTTGTCTGTTCAGTAACAGCTATTAAACATTTAGGAACATGTAGTTTATATGCCGGATCCATTTCAAAGCAAGTGTTCCACATTATTTCACCAGTTTTTGAAAATTTACAGAGAACCGCATGTGTATAATCATAGCCATCAAATACGATTTGCGAGCTGTTTTCATAGATAATTTCCTTATAAGTTGGATAGCAAGCTTCTCCCAGAAACAGGTATCCGTCGTCAAGAATGATAATATCGTGATTCACCATCGAATAATTAAGAAGAAGTTCCTTGTCGTTCTTTTCTGCGGTTTTTTGTTTGCGTTCTATTTCTTTCTGCGCCTGCTCAGGCAAATAGGGAATAAAATCTTTCAGATCAAGAAAGTTATAGTAATGTATGTAGTCAATAAAACCATTTGTCACCTGACAAAAATAAATACCTTGTGAATACTGATTCATTTTAGAATATGTTCCTGTCAGAATCATTGTTTCTTCATCAATCCTGTATGGAGTTACTGATAAAAGACCATTTTCAAAGTTTTCGGAGATTTTGACAGGATCATTAATAGTATTGTTTTTTGTAATACTAATAATATAGGTTTCATAAGATCCATTTTCATTGTACACATATTCAATGAAAAAAATTTCTTTTGTCCTTTCCAGAACCTGAAAGTAGAATAAATCAAGTGATTTCGAGGTTCTTGAACCGAAATGAAAAGGAATTTCTGTTCCTGTTCCGGATTCAAGATCAATATTGTATAACTCATGACCTTCTTTTGTAAACATGTATAAGTAAGCCTGATCTCCCAACACTATCATATTATCAATTGATGCTTTTGGTTCGATGGCTACCTTTGTTCCCGATACTTCCTGCATATTTATCTGTATTTCCGAAATGAACAACTCTCCTTTTTTCCAGTTATTGTACAAAATGAATAAGCTTTCATCATTGCTATATGACAGATCGTAATTTAATCCTTCTGGCACCAGTATGGTTTCTGTTTTTATCAATTCCAGATCGCTATTGTAAAAATCATATTTTTCTTCGATCTGTCCATCAACCTCTTTATCTGCTGTGGATGCCATAACAAAGAATCCCTCAGAAGAATGATAGATCTTTTCATATGAATAACCTTTCCGCAGTTCAATTTCGATGCGTTTTTCGGTTGCTAGCTGAGCGGTTGATGCAAAAGAAAGCATCGCGCAGAAAATGAAAAGAAATTTTTGTTTTTTCATACAATTGATAATTTTCAACAAATATAGGAGAAATGTTTAATACCAAATTGAAATTGCAGATTGTCCAAAGACGTACTTCAATTTCAAATTTGGTATGTGCCGTTGAAAAATAATGAACAAATAAATTGTTTTCAACACGGCATTTATGCCGTTAGCAAACATAAATTGGCAAGCAATCCGGTTTTAATATTGGACTATTATTTAAGTAAACACGGTATAAAATAAAAAAGCGGGCGAAAACTTTCGCCCGCTACATTCAAATTGTACCCAAACACAAAACTCAGAGAGCGCCTGAATCGTAAGCGTTTTCACCATGAATGGAGCTGTCTAATCCTTCCATTTCCTGTGCTTCACTAACGCGAACTTTTACAAACAGATTGATAAGAATAAGCATAATGTAGGTGAAAATAAAGGCGTAGGCACCGGCAGCAACCACGGCTACTATTTCTTTGAAGAAAAAATCGCTGCCACCGAAATACAATCCGTCGGCTCCGGCTGCATTAACGGCTGTAGAGGCAAAAACACCCAGCAGAACAGTTCCGATAACACCTCCGATTCCGTGAACACCCCAAACATCAAGCGCATCATCCCATTTCATTCTGTTTTTTAATTGCACGGCCAGATAACAAACAGCGCCTGCGGCAATGCCAATAATCGGAGATGCCCATAGCGGAACAAACCCGGCGCAAGGCGTAATGGTTGCCAATCCTGCAATGGAACCGGTCAGAAGTCCGATTAACTTTGGTCTGCCGACGTGTATCCATTCAATGATAACCCACGCCACGGTTGCAAACGATGCAGCAATATCGGTGTTTAAAAAGGCCAGCGAAGTTATGTTGTCAACAGCCACTTCGCTGCCGGCATTGAAGCCATACCAGCCGAACCAAAGCAGTCCGCTTCCGATTGCGACCAGCGGAATGCTGTTGGGCGTGCTGTTTTTATCAACGCGGGCACCGACATAAAAAACAGATGCCAGTGCTGCAAATCCGGCGGTTGCATGAACAACAATACCTCCGGCAAAATCAAGAACACCCCAGTCGGCCAGTAGCCCCCCGCCCCAGATCATGTGTACAAATGGGTAATAAACCAGAATTTGCCACACGGTTAAAAAGATCATATACGATTTGAAAGTCACGCGGTTTGCAAATGCTCCGGTAATGAGTGCCGGTGTGATAATGGCAAACATCATCTGATAGGCAATGAAAACAAATTCGGGAATTTGTCCGTTGGTGTACATCGAATCCATTCCAACTCCAGCCAGAAAAGCCTTGTCGAAATTGCCGAAAATGCCGCCGTCACCACCACTGAAACAAAGTGAATAACCGAAAGCAACCCATAAAACCGTTGTCCAGCCAAGCGAAACAAAACTTTGTATCATGACGCCCAAAATATTTCGTTTGGTGGCCAATCCACCGTAGAAAAATGCCAGACCCGGAGTCATGAGCATTACAAGGCTTGTTGCAAGCAACATAAAGCCGGTTGAACCTGTGTCAATCATTTTTATATTCTCCTATTTTTTAAAGTGTGAATCCAAAAACCAAAAATATATTTTCCGCCATGGGGTTTACAATGAAAGAAGTTGACAATGGTAGCGTGAAATCTCCGCTTATTTTCACATCCTTTTTTACTTTTAATCCGAGATTGACAAATCCCATTGTGTTGCCGTAAAACCCGCGTGAAACGCCTGCCAGTTTATCGGCATCGTTTGGTTTGTTCGGTGTGAAGCCCGCAAAAAGATCGTAGCTGGTACTACCACATTTACCACTGTAGCACAATTCCATATAGGTCGAATAAAACAACTTGCCATCGGCATGTCGGGTATCGGCGCCGTAAAAATTGGCAGCAACAAGAAACGACAAAGGCAGTTCTTCGGTTCCTTTCCATTTAATGGTGCCTTCGAAAATGTGCCCGCTCAATGAGTCGTTGTATTCAAAGTAATTATTGAATGCTCCCGGGGTTTCGTTCGGAAAGAAATAATCGGTAACCGTAATATCAATCTTGTCTTTCAGCGTGTAGGTGAGAAACAAATCGGTTTCTTGCGCCTGTGAAAAATTATTGGTGGCAAATGCGCCCCAAACTCCGAATGTAAAGTTGAAACCAGTGAGCGAAACCGTAGGCTGAATGCTGGGTGACGAGCCAAAATCACTTCCCCGCCACACGTAGCGACTCATGATATCTGCCCCACTGTTTAATTCTACCTTTGATGTGTCTTTTTCCTGACCTTCCATGAAATAAGGAATCAGAGACACGCAAAGAAAAAAGAATACTGATAAAAATTTTTGCTTCATATGCTTCGTTTTAATTCGAAGCAAAGCAATAAATACTGCGTCAGATGTACAATACCGAATTAACGGAAATGATTACGTGGCTTTCTGAAAAAGTCCTACGTGATTCACGTATTTTTCTAAAATCAGATTTCGATGATTTTATTTCGGATGGCATATTTAATCAGCTCAACTATTCCTGACTTCGACACTTTGCGTTTTCTTTCTTAAAGAATACTGACGTCCGGAGGATGTCAAACAATAATAGCGTCCGGCGAACTTGTCACGTTTTACGTGAAGCCGGATGTAGAATAGCACAAAAAACAAGACCCCGTCAGGGTCTAACACCCCTGTTATCGTGAAAAAATATTGTTTTGATTATCCTTTATTTGACCTCTCCGAGGTCGGTTTTTTTCTTTCTCTTTCCCGGCTTTGCCGGGCTATTATTATTTGACCTGCGCTGCAGGTCGGTTAAAATTCATGACATGCATTGATACTCTTCAATTCTATTCATTGGATGTATCATCACAAAACTATAAAAATATAACCATAGTGTCCTAATGGCGAAGTCAGGAAAATCAGATTTCAATGATTTTATTTCGGATGGCATATTTAATCAGCTCCACCGTTGTTTTTAATTCCAGTTTCTGCATGATATGCGTTTTGTGAGTCTCAACAGTGCGAATGCTGATAAATAGTTTCCCGGCAATTTCCAGATTGGAAAGTCCTTCGCAGAACAGGTGTAGCACTTCGTTTTCGCGTTGAGACAATGGCTCTGTCGATGGATCCGGATTTTCTTCTTTTTCCAGTTTTCGCATCAGAGCTTTTCGCAGCACGTCGGAAGTGGCTTCACCGAAATATTCTTCGCCGGCATAAAGCCGACGTATGGCATCGGTGAGTTCGCGCGCCGGAATGTTTTTTGGCAGATACCCTTTTGCGCCAGCTTTAATAGCACGAATGATATATTCTTCATCGTTGTGCATGGAAAGAATGAGTACTGGTAAAGCAGGTCTCATCTGCAAAATCAGCGGAAGCGCATCAATCCCCGATTTGTCGGGAAGCGAAATATCGAGAATAAGAACATCGGGAAAAGTGTTCTCCAGCGTATTAAGAGCTTCTGCAGCCGAACTGGCCTCAGCAACGACGTTGATGTCCTGCGTTCCTGAAATGATCGCTTTCACGCCGTCACGCACAATGTCGTGATCATCAACCAGCATGATTTTAATTTTATGCTCCATGACTTTCGTTTAATGTATAGTGCAGTTCTATTTTTGTTCCACAGTTTTGTTTTGAATCAATATTCAGGTTGGCACCAATCAGGGCGGCTCTTTCCCTGATATTGGCAAGCCCCTTTCCACGCGCAGTTTCTTCCGATCCGAATCCGCATCCGTTGTCCTGAATTTGCATCAAAATCAAAGGGGTATTAAAGGAAAATCCAACTTTAATTTCAGAGGCATTGCTGTGTTTTAACGCATTGCTCAATGCTTCCTGTAAAATGCGATACAAATGTGTTGCTTCCATTTCGCTCAGTGGCAGTGTTACTTCGTCGATGGCTTGAATAATTTTTATTCCGGAACTTTCTTCCATTTGATTGCATAAGCTACGAAGTGCGCTTGTAAGGCCAAACTCCGACAATTCGGAAGGCGCAAGCCCTTTCGATATTTTACGCAATTCGGTGATTCCCTGATTGACCAATTTTTTCGAAGCCGCATATGGAGCCAGATTCTGAATGTTTTCGTATTGCCCCATACTTTCCAGTTGAAAACGAGCGGCAACAAAAATCTGTCCTATACCATCGTGCAATTCGCGTGAAAGCCGCTGGCGTTCCTTTTCCTGGCCCTCGATAAACGATTCAATCCGTTGACTTCTTTCGGCTTCAAGTTGCAATTCGCGGGTGGATATTTCTTGTTGTTGTTCACAAAGCTTCTGCGACATTTCGTTGAAAGCGCCCGCCAGCTCGCCCAGCTCATCGTTGCTTTGATAATCGACCTGCACACCCAGCTGACCTGTGCTTATTTGTGAAACAGCTGTTTTCAACCGCAAAAGCGGACGTGTAAAAAACCGGGAAAGCCAGAAAGAAACAAAAACGAGAATGAATACAATGGCAATGCTTACAAAAAGCAGCGTGTTCCGTAAGTTTAGAAGGGGCATCAGCGCTTCTTTTTTATCGATTTCGGCCAGAATGGCCCAGTCGAGTCCCGGAATCTGTAAGCGACTGCTGGAACTTAATACCGGAATGCCCCGATAATCATTACTGATCATTTCACCTTCGTTCTGTTGAAAAACCTGTTTGGCAGGAATGGTTTCCGCTTTCACACTCATGACCGATTTTTTCAAGAAGCGCGATTGGCTGCGCATCATATAGTCGCTGCCGATTATATATACTTCGCCGCTGTATCCAAGTCCGTTCTGGTCGTTTTGTTCGAGTAAAATACTGTTCAATGCGTCGGCTGAAATACTAATACCAACAGCACCGATGATTTTTGATTTTTCAAGAACAGGTGCAAAAACGTACATCAGCGGCAAACCATTGGTTGTGTCATAATCGCTTATTTGAACGGCGTTTTCAGCAATTGATTGTTGAGCCGTTATTAGATAATGAGCGTTATTAACTTCGGAAAAATAGTCAGCAACAATTTGTTTTTTTTGATTTCGGGAAATGATGAAGCTTTTATTGTCGGTTGAAACCAATAGTAGCTGATGGTGTCCCGGCCGGTCAAAAACAGCTGAAAAAAGATAATCGCCAGCTGTAGAAAGAGTAAGCGTATCGCCTGATTGCAGTTGTTCGGATTGCTGGTTGAATGCTGAAAAAACATTGTTTAATTCCTGCGAAAGCCCAAGTTGCAACACTTCGGTTTGCCGATCGCGGAAGTATTGTTCCAACTGAAATTTTCGCGCATTGCGAATGGTTTTAAGCTGTGAGAAGGTCCGGTCTGTCACCGAGTCACGTGCAATGCGATACGTAAGCAGTCCGGTAACCGCAATGATGGCAATGCCCGTCAACGACAGGAACAATACAAAGCGGTCGCGGAGGTTGGTTTTCATTTTTAATCAGGTGGTACAAATATACGGGTTCTGTGTTTCTCACAACAGCCCTCTCTATATTGAGGTTGTCTCAAAATTGAAAATCGTTACGATATTCCATCGTTCCGGCCAAAATTAACCCTCGAAGAGTTCCAAACTCTTCGAGGGTTTTATAAACAGGCCGGAATATGGAATCGTCGTAACAGCTTCAAAAACAACGATTCCATATCCTTTCGCTCCTACGTCGCTATCGGACGATGGAATATTGTTTTGAAGAAGGCTTCGTTTTGAGACATCCGCCTTCAGATTGCAGGACCATTATATATTTTACTTTGGTATAATACGGCATTTTGTCTTTTCAAACAAAAAGACAACCTGAAGTCAACTTAAAACTAATTCAGACTCAATTTCTCCACTCGTAATGATAAATCGCTTTGAAACTGCCGCCGAGGAAAACCGTCAGGGTTTTCTGATCTTTCTCTTTCGCCCCTTTTTCAAGAGGTTTCTGGCTGATAATTTCAGAGCTAAAATCTTTGGTGAAATAAATTTCTCCGGCGCTATTGGCCAGGTTGAGTCCATAAATGCCCTGACTGAATTTGGCCATTTGTTGGTCTGGTCTCCAGCTGGCAGTAGTAGAAATTGTTTTCAGCGTATAGTTCAGTTTTATTTTTTCGCCGGCAGCAATGTATGTTTGTGGATCCGTCCAGACAACATTGTAGGTCACGCCTGCCAGCAATTTTCCGCTGCTTTTATCGTTGCGTTTTTTGACAATTTCTATGTTTCCTTTGTTCCCCGAAAATTTCACCACATCAACCATGTAATCACTGGTTCCTGCCAATGGCTTTTCGCTGGTGTTGGTTGCGTCGTAAAATTCGTATTTCACAAAATACCAGCCGGGCTTATTGCCAGCAACGGTTGTGTTGGTGGGTGTTTCGGTAATATTGGAGCGGGTGAGTGTGGCATTCCATTCGTAGGAATAAACGGCTTTGAAACCACTGCCCATGTTTACTACTAGTTTTTTGATTTCCTTGTCTTTATATCCCTTGTCAATGGCTTTCTGACTCGAAATTTGTGAGCTGAAATCTTTATTGAAGTATATTTCTCCGGCGGTATTGGCCAGATAAATGCCATAGATTCCCTGCTCAAATTTGGCGCTTTGCTGCTCTGGTTTCCAGCTTGTGGAGGACACTGTTTTCAAGGTATAGTTCATGCGAATAATATCACCGGGAAAAATAGTGTTTTGCGGATCGGTCCATGTGACATTATACGTAACGCCGGCTAGCAACTTTCCACTGCTTTTGTCGTTGCGTTTTTTGACAATTTCTATATTCCCTTTGTTACCCGAAAATTTTGCTACATCGACCATGTAGTCACTTGTTCCAGCCAGGACCGTTTCGGTAGTTTTGGTGCCGTCGATAAATTCGTATCCGACAAATTTCCATCCGCCCTGTGCGTATGTGATACAAACCGACAACAGAACAATGGCAAACAGTAAAAACTTTTTCATAGCAGTATGTTTTAGAGTGATATTGATTCTCGTTATTCAAACAAATATAATAAAACTTTTGAATATGAGTGGATTTGTTTTACTCCAGTTCAAAAGCATCCATATAATTTTTCACAATAAAAACATCACCGTCGCGGAATTCGAGCTCGAGGGAGATATCGTACATGTCATAACCCAGACTCATAATTATCCGGAAGTCAGTTAGGCAATTTTCCATCGCACAACCCGATTTTGATTCGAGAAAAAACAATGTGCTATCATAATTCGCAACATCATCTTGATTATTAAGCGGAACAAACTTTATTTATTATTTCTGAAAATCCCATCTGGAGCGGAATCCACGCACATCGATGTGTATGGTTGTTGTGCCCGGATAGCGTCCGATTCCGCCAGAGTTGCCAATGATTATTTCGAGCAATTCAAGCAAAATCTGTTTATCTCTGACATCAACTGTTCCGTTGTTGTCAACATCCCGAACGATCAGATCGGCGGCATTGCCATACATGTGCTGGCTGCCGCGGGCGCCGCCCACAGCCTCGTTCAGAACCGGTGGCCGGAAACTTTCACGAACAGCAAAACCGTTTTTATTGTAACCATTCTTTTCAAGCGCTATTTTCAGATCCAGAATTCTGTACAACAGTTCTTTTTTTACCAGAAGAAAAAAGGTGTTTCTGCCACAACTGAATGATGGCGGGCAGATGGGATTGTATTCAGGCAGAAATGCAGAAACGGAAACATCAGCGACCAGATTTCTGTCAAGATCTTTCCGGCGGATAATCAGAAACTCCCTGTTAGCATATGTCTTTTCATGGCTTTTGGTGAGACCTGTCACCTCCCGGTATTTTTGCGGCAGTTCACTGAAACTGATTTTCTGAAACGAATTGTATACGGAATCAATTTGAGTGTAAGTTGTTATTTCGGGATTGGAATATGTTTCAGAAATGTCATTTATATCCTTACAGGAAGGAAAAACAATGAAAAGAAACGAGGCGACAGCAAATATTCTTTTCATTTTTTTCTATGGTTTGATGATTTTTATACTGCAGTTTTCATTGGCATGTTGCTGGAGCAAATTAAAAACATATAGAATGGCCCATGATGTTTTCATCGGAGCATTGAAATGACTGAAAACGATTTTTTTTGATATATTCCCATGATAGAATATTGTGAAAGAATATACGGCAGCATCAACACCTGATGAATATGTTTCGCGGGAACAATTTAAAATGTCCGAATAAGACAGTCGGGTTGAAATATTTTTCATTTCTGCAGAATCTAGTTGTCCGGTGCAAAACGATTCTTCATCATATATGTATGTGAGATTGAATTTGCCGTTTGAAAACAGTGAATATCGATGCCAAATATTCCATCCATTGAAAAAATTCAGATGCAGAGAATCAAATTTGACCTGACGAAACGTTGGCCTGAACCGAACCCAGTTTGTTGGTTTCTCATTGTTTGAAAGGAATAGCGTATCTTTATCTATCCTGATAATTTTGCTTTTAAGCCACTCTTTCTTCAGCGGATCAGTGATGATAATTGAATCATTCCGGATTTCCCATGATCCGATCGTTCCCAAATATGCATCATTGTTGTCTTTTTTGTCATTCCAGAATCCACGGAATGCTTCTGCCTGACCATCAGAAAAAAGAAAAAATCCTTTCTGATCACAGCCAGCCGGTTTGCGAATCTTTGTTGTTTGCAGATGATTTAAAAAATCGTCGTTAGGAATTATATAACCGTCATCAACATACCATGCGCCGACGATCTCTTTTTTAATGTCAGCTTGTTTGCATGAAACAAGCCCAAAAAGCAAAGAAACTGATATGACAAATATTGAGTAATTCATTTATTGCATTATCTCAAAAACCGTTTCAACCATTTCATTTTTCCTTTTGTATAAGGCGGATATTTCAGGTTGGGTTCAAAGCGGAATGGTTTATACATAACGCTTTTGTAGTGCGAAAAAGTACGGAAACCGGCTTCGCCGTGATAACTTCCGGTGCCGCTGTGACCCACGCCTCCGAAGGGCAGCCGCGGATTTGAAATATGCATGATGGTGTCGTTGATGGCACCGCCGCCAAACGAAATTTCATGCAATATTTTTCTGCGAATTTTTTTGCTTTTCGTGAAAACATAGCAGGCAAGCGGCTTTGGACGATCCTTTACTTCGATAATTATTTTTTCAAGGTCATCAAAGCCAATCACAGGAAGAATGGGGCCGAAGATTTCATCGTCCATCACCGGGTGTGAAAACTCAATATCCGTAAGCACTGTCGGGCTGATGTATCGCTCCTCGCGGTTGTGTTCGCCACCGGTGAATACTTTTATTGTGTCAATCATTTTTTCCAGACGATCGAAATTGCGCTCATTGATGATCTGCACATGATTTTTATTTTCGAAGGAATAGCGGAAATCATCTATCTGAGCCTTGATGGCTTGCAGAAATTTCTCCTTGATTTTATTTTCAACCAGCACATAATCAGGCGCTATGCAGGTTTGACCGGCATTGAGAAATTTTCCCCACACAAGGCGTTTTGCAGTGACCTCGAGGTTGGTATCGGCAAACACAAAGGCTGGACTTTTTCCGCCCAACTCCAGCGTGACCGGAGTCAGGTTTTTGGCGGCTGCCTGGTAAACAATGTTTCCAACAGGTACACTTCCGGTGAAAAATATTTTATCGAATTTTTCTTTCAGCAATGCTGTTGTTTCGGGCACGCCGCCTTCAACCACATGAAAAACGCCCGGATCGAAATTATTATTTACCAGTTCCGCCATCAATGCCGATGTGTGTGATGACAATTCGCTGGGTTTCAAAACAACAGTGTTTCCTGCTGCCAGAGCGGCAATGGCTGGTGCGAACGAAAGCTGGTACGGATAGTTCCAGGCGCCGATAACGAGACACACTCCATACGGTTCAGGCATAATAAACGAACGTGCTGGCATGTTTGGAATGTTGGTCAGAACGCGCTTTGGCCGACTCCAGCGCTTCATTTTTTTCAACGATTCGCCAATGTCGCTGTACAAAATTCCAAGCTCGGTGGCATAGGTCTCGAATTCTCCTTTTTTGAAATCATCGTAAATGGCCTCACAGAGCCGCTTTTCGTTTGTCTGAAGAATAGTTCTCAATCGGTTCAATTGTTCAGTTCTGAAGCTGATATCTTTGGTGACATTGCTGTGAAAGAAATCGCGCTGGCGTTGAATTATTGCTGTATATTCCATGATTTCAAAGATAGAAAATTTTTAGAAGCCAGCTTTCCCGACATTCTACCGTCAGCATAAAAACTGCTGTCATCCTGAGTGTCGCTCATAAAGCGATTTTCAAGCGATTAACCTGCGACGTATCGAAGGAGACAGCAGCCCAGCTGTCGTTCTTCGATACATTTGGAGTCTGCTGCTTTTTCAAGCTACTTCCGCAAACACTCTGAATGACAGCTGGGCTAAGACTTGTGATTCCCTGACATTCTACCGTCCGCTAAAAGGGGTTTAAACACGTCATTGCTGACGTGGAATCGTCGGGAAGGGCCGAACTTTGCTCGCACCGCACCGCATGCCCTATGCCTATATCAACACATCCATGCGATTAAAACGTCTTATTCCAAAGAACAAACACAGCGCTGAAATACCAATGGCAATGAGCGAATACACCACAGAAAGTTCATTCATATTAATGATTTCTGATCCTTTATACCAGTCGAAAGGCGAAATGTATTTCAGAAAATCAAGTTCTTTGTTCATTGAAATAACAACCTGCAACAAATACATTCCTAATACCACACCCATCGAAACAGCCGATGCTGTGCGTGATCGCGGGAAAAAGGAGGAGATCAGAAATGCAACAGAGCCAAGGGCGGCACCGCCAAGAATCCATGCAAGCGTCATTAGCGTAATGGTTAACCATGGTATTTCGCCGCCAATGATGGCGCCCATTCCAATGGCCGTTGCAAGAAAAAGAATCAAAGCTGCTGACACAACATAAGTGAGCGAAAATAAAATTTTTGTGCGCAGAAGATTTACTCGTTTTACCGGCAGTGAAAATAAATACTCCGCTGTTTTTTCACTGAATTCCTTCGATACGATGGTTGCAAATACGCTGGCAAATGCAATACTGAAAAACAGATAAACATACGAAAATCCAATTCCGGTAAAACCCAATGGATCGTTTAAATTGAGGCCGGCCATTCCAATGGCTTTCTGAAATTCAGGCGGCATTTTCATATCCAGAATTTGTTTCACATCGGCACCAAATGTGAGCGACATGGAAATAATGTACACCTGAAAAAAAGCACAGATAAGTGTGACGGTCAGGAATGACTTATAATTTCTTTTTATTTCTCTTTTAAACAACATATTACCCCCTTATTGTTTGAAGAAGTGCATGAATACGGTTTCGAGCTCTGGTTCTTCGATGCGTACCGAAGTTACATTGATGGTTGCAAGCAATTTCAGCAAATCATTAGCCGTTCCGGAAAAGAGAAAATGATAATGACTGTTTTTGTGCTCAAGGTTTTCAACCCCGCTTACAGAGCTAATATTCAAAGTGTCGGTCGTTTCAACTTCCACTTGCCGATACCCGATATTGGTAAAATCAGTTGCGCTGTTTTCGCGTATTAGTTGTCCTTCCTTCAGCAACCCTATTCGTGTGCAGACTTTCTGAACCTCGCTCAAAACGTGCGATGAAAAGAAAATAGTGGCGCCGTTTTTTTGTTCTTCCTGCAACAATTCGTAGAGATTATTTCGTATCACCGGATCCAAACCATTTGATGGTTCATCGAGGATGAGTAGCTTCGGAGAATGAAGCAGGGCGCAGGCCACAGATACTTTCTTGCGGTTGCCGAACGAAAGTTGCTCAAACTTTTTTTCAGTATCAATGTCGAGCATTTCGACCAGTTTTTTGATTTTTGCACCGTCGCGGATTCCGTGATAGTGTTCCGTAAAGCGGAACAATTCGCTCACCCGCATATCGTTGTACATAAACGATTCAGCTGAAACATATCCGGTTTGTTTTTTTATTGCAACATTCTGTGTAAGCGGATTCATGCCTAGTACCGACATGGCACCGCTTTCAGGGCGAAGAAAATTCAGCAGCAAACGAATGGTCGTTGATTTCCCGGCACCGTTTGGACCGATGAAACCGTAGATCTCGCCTTCGTTTACCGAAAGACTCAGATTGGTGAGCGCACGGACTTTGCCGTACGATTTGTTCACCCCTTCAAGTTTGATGACTTCCATTATTTTGCGGGTTGATTGGAACAAATATACTACATATTGGGATAATTTCGATATTTTGTGCTGAAGAAAAAAGACATTGAAATTATAGGTGACATCTGGAAGATGTCAAATAATTATAGCGTCCGCCAGCTGGCGGATGTAAAAATGTAAATAGTTTAGACCCTGTCAGGGTCTAATACACATATATTCAAAAATTATTACCAACGAATTTTCCTTCATTGGACCTCTACGAGGTCGTTTTCTGTTCAATCTTTTTCCCGGCCTTTCAGGCCGCGCTATTATTGTTTGACCTGCTCTGCAGGTCGTGTCAATATCATTAGTAAGATATTTCTCAAACATTCCTGAAAACCACAACACTCCTGAAAGCCGCATTATCACTTGATTTATGTTGTGCCTCGAAATGGTAAATTTTGTTTTCAATCAATTGAATCTTCGTATTTAATTTTTCTCCGGACAAGGTTTCTTTGATATAATTCACAGTGAGTTTTTCAAAAACATGTTCTTTGTGAAATATAGCAGGAATCGCATTCATAGCCCATTCCAGATATCGAGTGGAAGTAACGTGTCCGTTCAGATCAAAGTCGGTGAAGTTTGTCTCTATGGTGTCAGAATTCTGAGAATCGATTGGCATAATTTTTACCGGAGCTTTTGCAATGGCCTGTTTTTCGCGCAGCGACAGAAACATCCATTCGTCTTCGAGCGCTACTTTCCCCGGCTTCTTGGAATCCCTGTCAATGGCCAGCCAGTGCGATGTTGAGCGACCAATGACTTTTCCGTTTTGCCGGATCAGATAGTCACGCCGGTACAGAATTTTTTCAATATCACGCGGCCAGGTCTCTATTTCAATTTCATCATACCATTGTGGAATTGAATCCATTTCCAGCGTAAGCCGGCTGAGCACCCAAAAGAGTTTTTGTTTTCGCAGGTCACGAAATCCAAATCCAATGTTGTCGGCCGAATCAATGGCCGATTGTATCATAAAGCCGAGCAATGCCGATGGTTTCAGACGTGCATACATATCGGTGTCGGCCGAAGTAATCCGATACTTCGAAATCAGCGTCAGACCTTCCTTTGCAATGTCAGTAATCATATAAAAACGCTGCCCGGATCAACGGGGCTCTTCATCGTTTTCGCTGTAGGAGTCGGGTTCCTGCTTGGGCTTGGATGTCAGAACTTTTATAAAAAAATATGCTGTAACCGCGGCAACGGCAGATATTGTAATCAGCATCATAATCAACGCTTCGGTTTTCATTTCAGTCTCCCTTCTTTTTTATGACGATAATAAGCTTTACGAACAAGTAATGCGATTCCAACGAAAACAGCAAGGAGCAACAATCGGGAAAGATTTGTCAACAGCAGGCGGTATTTAAGATCGGCAATCACAGTTGGGTCGGTGGCTGCTGCAATCTTCTCTTTCAGTCCATTGTTCATTAATTTTCCAACCAGACTTTCGTGGTCAAAAGCCCATCCATGACCGTCGGACAATCCCTGAAAAGCTGAGATCCAGTCGTTGTGGACAGGCGTGAATACTGCTCCGAGAAAAACGATTATCAGTAAAACAGGCGTGACGTATGCAATCAGAAAGCGGAAAATGCGGCTGACTTTGATATCCGCGCCTGTATTTATTTCTTTCCATCCTTTCTTTATACCAAAGAACCACGCAAACAGAATGGCCTCAAACGCTGCAAACACAAACAACGCGAAGGATCCTGTCCAGTAATCATATTCATCAAAAACACCCTGATTAAAGAATATAACGGTGGGCATTCCGATGACAAGAATAATCAGTCCAAAAGCAAGTGCGGTTTTCTTTCGCGACCATTTGAATTCATCTTCCAGAAAACCCTGAACTGGCGTTCCCATGGCCAGAGACGATGTGATTCCGGCGAAAAACAAGAGTCCAAACCAAAAAACGCCGGCAATTGTTGCCATAAGCGGCCCCCATTGAGAAAATAAATACGGAATGGTTTTAAAACCAAGTCCGAGTCCCCCGAGCCCTGCCAATTCCTGAACTTTCGCCACCCCAAGGTATCCAACCGAGATCGGAATAATGATAGCGGCTCCCAGCACTACTTCTACAAATTCGTTCATCCAGCCGGCCGACATGGCGTTGAGCGCAATGTCATCTTTTTTCCGCAAATAGGAGGCATAGGCCTGAATGGAACCCATTCCAAGCGATAGTGTAAAAAAGATCTGACTAGCGGCGGCAAACCAGACTTTTGGATTGTAAATAGAATCGAAATCAGGCGTCCATAGAAAGTTTAGACCGACGGAACTGTCGTTTATAGCGCCTGCTGTTCCGGCTTTTAGTGTGACCGCGCGTATGGCGAGTATAAGACCAAAAACCAGCAGCAAAGGAACGCCGATTTTTGCCACTTTTTCAACTCCTCCGCTTAGCCCTTTGCTCAAAATATAAACGTTGATTCCAAGACAAATCAGAAAAAACACAATGGGCTCAAAGGGAATCAGGGTGGCTTTGTCGAGCGAAACATAATCGTTGAAAAGCTGCACCACCTGATGCTGATCCATGCCATTGAAAGTGCCAATCACACTGTGAAAAATATACGCCAGCGTCCACGACTCCATGTAACAGTAATAGGATGCAATTCCAATGTTGCTGAAAATACCGAATACGCCCACATATTTCCACATTCGTCGGCGATCCATGCTTTGCATCATAAAAGGAGTGCTGTGAAATCCGCGTGTGCCGCCGTAACGTCCGATGCTCCATTCAATAAAAAGCAAAGGCAATCCCAGCATAACAAAGCTGACCAGATAAGGAATAATAAAAGCTCCGCCGCCATTCTGAATGGCCTGGACTGGAAACCGTAGAAAATTTCCGAAGCCGACAGCGTTGCCCGCCATTGCAAGGACTAACCCGACTCGTGTTCCCCACGCTTGTTTGGTTGGACTCATAGGTTTGGTATTGATATATTGTCAGAGAATACTATTCTGCTGGCTGTTGTTGTAGCAGCCAATCCAGGTCGTCTTGAAAATTCCATGTGTTCAGTCATGGCCAGTTGTTCGGACGAGTTCATTCATCACCGGGCAGGCCATGCAGTTATTTGAAGAACAGAGCTTATCAAACAATCCGATCAAACCCTGTGATTCAAAAGCGTTGCAGACTTTTATGCCGGCATTTCGCACAAATATATCAATAATTTTATTTTGCTCGGGCGCAATGTTTTTTAATAAATGCCAGGCGGTGTTTTCATAACTCCTGTTGCCGGTGTATTCCGAAAACGCAATCAAAAGGGGAACAATGGCATTGATGATAATCAGATCGGCACTGGTCTTTCCTGTTTTGCCTGTTGATGAACTCTTTCGCTCTGTTTGAGGACGGCAATGACTTTTCCAGAAACCTGATACGGGCTGCCGCAGAATGCGATAAAAATCTTTTTTTGTTTTAGCTGCTGTAATTTCACTGAATAAATCCGGAATCTGGCTTACCAGCGCCGCAATTTGCGCAAGCCGCGTTTCGGGCATCGCTGATGGTCTGACAGGATTATACTTCCACACATTCACATCAATGGCGGTTAATGAAAACAGATTTTTCCAATGAGCGTATTCTTGCTTAAGGGCGCATAAATAACCGTTTTCTGCAGGCAAATCCTTGTCGAGAAATCCTGCCTGCCCAAGTAAAATGGCTTCGACCGAAAAAACATTGCCGGCCCGGCACAGGTTTTTCCACGATATTGTATTGCTCAGCCATTCCATCGGAACAGTATTCTGAGTCAGGCCATAGGCCCACGCAATGGTCTTCCATGCGGTTTCCGGCCAGTCGTAATTGTTTTGTTCAAGCAAAGTATTTATTCTGGCAGACTTGCGGATAAATCTGTCTTTTGCCTGAATCGCCACATAGTTCATGAAAAATTCCGGATCAACAGCAGAAATATATTCACTGCAGTGCAATTTTCCCATGCTGAAAAGACTTTTCTCGGAGTAGTTTTCGTACAGTTGCATGATTTCGTCCGCCGGAAGCACGATGGAGGGAATCAGGCATCCGTCTTTGTTGCAGATAATCGCATCGTTTTTCAGAACGATGTGCAGAATTGTTTTGTCGTAGGCCGGATCGGTGTGGTGTCCGTGGCGGAACCAATCGCTGCTGCTAAGATGAATTTCAGCATTTCCGGCCAGATGTTGCTTATTGATGATGACTTCCGTGTTTTCGAAGTCGGGTCCGTCGCGGTTGCCTCGTTTTCCGGGTTTCAGAATGCGGCAATCATCGCCGGTGTCAAGGATAAACTGCTGTCCGGCAAGTCCTTTTTCCCAGACATAATGAATGAAAGATTCAGGTAGATTCATAACTGGCACAGTTTTACGTTTGTTGATATGGCGTTTTACACGAATGATTAGATTGTCGGCAAAATATTCGCCTATAATATAAGCATTTCTTTTGAAACGTAGTTGTCAGATTTTTAATAACTTTGCAAAAACACCAACCATGCGAACCTTATTGTTTTTACTTCCGTTTCTGGCGCTCATTATGCCGGTTTCAGTTTCCGCACAAAGCGATGAGCCCATTTATGTTGTGGTTGACCAGATGCCCGAATTTCCCGGTGGCCCCAACGGTCTGGGAAATTTCATCCGTTCAAACCAATCTTATCCGCGCGAAGCGCTGGACGCCAAGGTCGAAGGTGTTGTCATAGCATCCTTTATTGTTGAAAAAGACGGAAAAGTATCCAAGCCAACCATCGTTTCCGGTATCGGACATGGCTGCGACGAAGAAGTGCTGCGTTTGATCGGACTGATGCCTGTGTGGAAACCGGGCATTAAAGAAGGTAAGGAAGTTCGTGTCAAGCTCAATATTCCTGTTGAATTCAAGCTTCGTTAAAACGAAAGAAAATATTTTTCAGAAGGCCTCCGGTGGAGGCCTTTTTTGATATAAGAAATCAGATATAAGATTTTTGATTTCAGATTTGATTTGAGATTTTTTGAATTGAAGATAGGGTTGAGAGCCGATCGTGTCACGTTTTACGTGTAGGCAAAAAAAGCCACGAAGTACAAAAAGCGCTGCTTATTTTGGTTTGGGACAGAGTCCATGGAACACAATAAACGAGCCCAGCACCTATTACAGCGAATGGTCACGCGTCAGGAGACGCGCGCCCAGTTTAAGGATTATAGTTGGCAATAAAAAAAGGCCCCTTATACGGAGGCCTTTTTTGTGAAATTATTTTTTCATCAGAATGGAATAAGCGAAATACCAAATGACAGCGGTGCCATTTCAGGTCCATGTTTCTTTTCAAACAGGGTTGAGAGCCCGTAATAGACATATGCGTTGAACATTTTATAACCCACGCGGGCGGTTACGCCATAACGGAGTTTATTAATATATTCAGTGTTATATGTTTTGATCTTAAAATCATCGTCCACATGCTTGATGTGATTGTTGATATTATAGCCGATTTTGCCACCTACGGCAATACGGAAAACATTGTCGCGCTTTGTTCTGAAGCGGATTTCAGCAGGAATATCGACAAACGACAGAACCATTTTGTACTGCTTTGGGGTATCTACCCTGTTTACAAAGTAGTTTTCGAAAGTTGTAGGATCGTTATATATATGAGCATTGTATCTCATATTGTGGGTACCGATTCCAACTCCGATGGCAAAGCTGAAATTGGTTGCACCGAGCGGAAAGTCCTTGACAACATTGATCGCTGCTCCAGGATTGTAACCTTTGAAATCAATGGAATCGGGTGCGCCGATCCAGGTGTCGTTGTAAAGGTCTATCATGAGCCGGTCGGCTTTCCCGAAGCGGTTTGAAATCTCAAGATCTTCTTCCTGTGCAAACAATGTGACAGAAAAAAGAGCCACAAAAAAGAAAGCAAACAGATTTTTCATATCCTTTTTTTTTCAAAAGTACATATTTTTTCAAAAACCACCTAATGATTGCGTGACCGTCCAAAAATAGTTAATTGTTACGACATTCCACCGTTCCGGCCACAATTTACTCTCGAAGAGTTTCGAACTCTTTGAGGGTTTTCTAAACAGGCCGGAACATGGAACCGTCGTAACAACTGCAAAAACAACGGTTCCATGTCCTTCAGCTCCTACGTCGCTTTCTGACGGTGGAATGTTGTTTTTGCCTTCGACATCATTTTTAGACAGACTCTGCAACAGGCGTCTGGGGGTACCACTCAAAGGGCTCAAAATAGTCGGGGGGTTGAAACGGGCGAAGCTTAGGAACAGAGCTTGCGCTGACTGCTTTTTATACAGTCTATAATTGAGATAATTTCAATCCGCAGTTAAGTTAAAAAATGTTAATAGTAGGGGTGCTTCGGAAGTGTTGGAAAGGCGCTTCAGAACAAGCTTTGAGTGAGTATCGCTGTCATTTTGTCAGAGAGTTATTAACCGCGGGTCCGCAATAATATGCTTTACTTTGCCCGAATTTTCGAAAATGAAAGTATAACCAAAAAATAAATTATGTCAATCAGATCGAAATCAAATGACCTTCGGAAGCGAGTGCTTGATGCGAGCCAGGGCGGTGGTACCAAAGCCATAGCTAAACAGGTTGCTATGGGTAAACTAACAGCCCGTGAGCGTATTCTTGCCCTTCTGGATCCGGACTCTTTCCATGAATATGATATGTTTGTGGAACATGCCGGAAGAGATTTTGACATGGATAAAAAACATCTCCCCGGAGATGGCGTTATTACAGGAACGGGAACCGTTAATGGCTATCCCATCTGTATTTATGCGCAGGACTTCACCGTAGCCGGTGGTTCGCTGGGATATATGCACGCCATGAAGATTACCAAAATCATGGATCATGCAATGAAAATGCAGGTGCCACTTATCGGCATCAACGATTCAGGTGGCGCCCGTATTCAGGAAGGCGTGAACTCCCTGGCAGGTTATGGCGAAATTTTTTACAGAAACACCCTTGCCTCTGGTGTAATTCCACAGATTTCTGTGATTCTGGGCCCTTGTGCTGGTGGTGCAGTTTACAGCCCGGCCCTGACCGACTTTGTGTTTGTAGTGGACAATATTTCAAAAATGTTCATTACCGGCCCCGAAGTAATCAAAACAGTGCTTGGAGAGGAAATTTCGATGGAAGATCTTGGCGGAGCCCGCGTTCATGCTGAGATTACAGGAAATGCCCATTTCTTTGCCCACAATGAGTTTGAGTGTTTTGCACAGATAAAAGCCCTTTTGTCGTTTATTCCGTGGAACAACACGAAAAAAGCGGATCGGTTTGAATCTGTAAAACCAAACAAGAAATATAAAATATCTTCGATACTTCCGACTGACCCTAAGACTCCGTACGATGTGCGCGAGGTTATCAGGGCATTGTCCGATGACAGTGATTTCTTTGAAGTTATGGAACTTTTTGCACCCAATATTGTAATTGGTTTTGCAAGAATCGAAGGAGATACGGTCGGGCTTGTTGCCAATCAACCACTGGTGTTGGCCGGCGTGCTTGACGTTGACAGCAGCGACAAAGCTGCGCGCTTTGTACGTTTCTGCGACGCTTTCAATATTCCGATTATAACATTGGTTGACCTTCCGGGTTATCTGCCGGGCGTTGACCAGGAATTTGCCGGTGTAATCCGCCACGGAGCCAAGTTGCTGTACGCTTACAGCGAAGCAATTGTTCCAAAAATCACCATCATTCTGCGCAAAGCATATGGTGGAGGATACATTGCCATGTCTTCACGTCACCTGAAAGCCGACTTTGTTTTTGCGTGGCCGACTTCCGAAATTGCCGTGATGGGACCAGAGGGCGCTGCAAACATTATTTTCCGTGCCGAAATTCTGGCTGCTGAAAATCCAGAAGAAATGCGTTTGAAAAAGGTGCAGGAATACAAGGATAAATTTGCCAACCCATATGTAGCAGCTGCTTACGGATATGTTGATGCAGTTATCAATCCTGACGAAACACGCAGCTTTATTGCTCATGCACTTGAAGTTTCGGTGCAGAAAATGGTAACTCGTCCTACCAAAAAACACGGCATTCCTCCATTCTGAAAAATCCGAAGCTATGAAATTAACAACAAAAAGAATAGGCAAGAAAGCCGAAAAGAAAGCTGCGGTTGCCGATGTGAAATATGACATTTTAGTGACCGAACAGGGTGAATACAAAACCACGTTTTCGAGAAAATATCTGATTCGGAAAAACTATGCTCCATTGAACATCAAAAATGTGATCTCAGCTATTCCGGGAACCATTATAAAGCTTAACATTGCATTGAAGGATGAAGTGGCTGAAGGCGATGTACTGCTTGAACTTGACGCTATGAAAATGCATAATAAAATTCTTGCTCCCATGAGTGGAATTATTAAGTCGATTCATGTAACAGAAGGCGTACGCGTTCCAAAGAATTTTCTGATGGTAGAATTCGAATAAGAGCGTTCCGTAATTTATTCACGGAAAGACAAAAAGGGAGGCATCGATACGGGCCTCCTTTTTTTATAGCTGTCAGCTTTCAGCAGAATGTGCCGACCGCAGCGTCGGTGCTCTGAGAAGTGGCAGAGAAGTGGGTGCTTCTTTAACGCACTCAGGTCGCTGCGCGACGCAGAGAGGTTAAAGAAGGGGCTGAGTCGTTAGGGTCGTTACTCGTTACAAACGTTACAGTCGTTACAAATTTTTTCCAGAATCAAATATTTCCACATGCGCGAAGCGCCACATATGCGCAGCATCACATTTTCACATCATTGTATCAGCGTTCAGTAGCCAGTTCTGTTTCACTCACCACTGACCACTTACAACACGGCTTTCTTTATGCAGGCAGCCCGATCACTGCACCGTCAGGTAAGGGCTGATTTTTTTGTAAACTTCTTCGGTGACCAGCGCCGATTTTTTGATATCGGTGAGCACTTTGTATTCTCCGTGCTGCTTGCGGTAATTGATGAGCGACAATGAAATGTTGTAGCCGAAATATGGATGGCCTTTCAATTCATCAAAAGTAACTGTGTTGATGTTTATCTTACGCACCAGATATGGGTTTACAAAAAGCGATGGAGAAATCTCGGCGAATTTCAATGAATCAATTCCTTTTACTTCTTTCAGCTGATCAATGCTGATATATCCGTGAATCCTGCTCCGGTAGCTGACAATGCGCATTGCAAAGGCAGGGCCGATGCCTCTCACTTTCATCAAGGCGGAGGTATCTGCTGAATTAATTTCAACACGCACGACTTCTTTTTTTTCATACGAAGAAGCTTTGTAATCGGGCTTCTGAGCTTGTTTTTCAGGAAGCTGAATAAATGGCTCAAGCACCAAATATTCTTCTTCGCTGATGGTATACATTTTTGCAAAGTCTTTTTTGATGCGGAATTCGCCACCTTTCTGCCGGTAATTCAGAATAGACTTTGTTTGCTTATCAGTGAGCCCAAGCCGCTTCCAGCCGTCAGCATCGAGCTCGTTTGGATTAAATGCAAATGGATTCAGCTTCGATTTTGCAGATGAATAACCGGGCGCATCGAGATCACTTTTAATATTGTTGTATTGCTTATCGTCGCTACAGATGCTGCTTTCCCAGGCCAGAATCTGTTGTTCAAATTGCGAAAAATCAGTATCAGCTACGCTGGTTTTTGCGGAGCGAAGAAATGAAGAAAGCAGAATAACAGTTATAAAAATCGAAATCAGAAGCCAGATTCCGGCTTTTTCGGTTTTGGATAAATTCAGAAATTCCTTAATGAATTTGAATCGGTTCATGCATTATGGTAATCGTACGACGTAGCCGAAATATTCCCGTTCGACTCCCTTGTACGTTCTGACAGTAATGTGATAGGCAAAAACTTCTGTGGAGTTCTCATCGTATCGCTTTCCTGTAATGTCGCCGTCCCAGGGTTGGTTGATATCGGTGCTCAAATATACAAGATTTCCCCGACGACTGTAAATTCTCATTTCAAAATAATCGAGGGTAATGCCAGCGCCGACGGGAGCAAATTTGTCGTTGTGTCCGTCACCATTGGGAGAGAACGCGTTGGGCATGAATAACAAAAATTCTTCAGAAAGATTCAAACCTTCATATATAGTGTCACCGCCTTCTGCTTTCAATCCTGAAAAAGAAAGAACCATCACGAGCGCTAAAAACCACTTTTTCATCATTGTAAATTTACTGCAAAGATACATTAAAGCCAGGAATAGTTGCACGAAAGCTGTTGAATATCAGGATTTGAGGTGTTAAGTTTATAGATAAACAGACACAAATCTTCCGTAAAGATGTTTAACTTGATTTTAGAAGGCGATTTTTCACACATTGTCTTACGCAATCAGATCGGGGACATTTTGTTTCAATCAGTTCTGCAATGTGAAATGGTATTCAACGGTAAAAATTTTCTGCCTGAGCAGGAATAATTCGTTGGCAACACCTTCTTTTTCGTCAACTATGTCGGTCAGTACACCCCATCTATCAAAATCTGCGTCGGTAAGCGCTTCTGCATCCTTGGAATATATTTTTATCATTTCTTTATATTCGTTATCAGCCACACTTTTGAATTCATTAACCAGCTCTATCATTGCTTTTCTGAAGGTGTCTGTTTCGTCAAAAGGTGCTATATCTTTGTATTTCTTAGCCAATGTATACAGAAAGGCCGCGTATATTTTAAAACTGTTTTCAATGTCCGAAATATCTTTTCCATCAACAATGGCGTCAATAAAGTCGGACTCTAAATCAAGCATTTTTTTCTGATCATGTACGATCGTATCGTTCCAGGCAACGGCTCTGTCAACTGCATCTGCGTCTTTTTCAGAAGTGTCAATTCTGGAGAGTATTTCTACTTCGTAAGCCGAAATCTTTTGCGTCAACTCATCCGCTTCCACTATTTTTGGCTCAAGCTGCTCAAATAGTTCTCTTCCCGCTAATTCACAACTGTCCAGTCTTAATTGCAAGACAGCATTTGATAACCTAAGCATTTCGTTTTCCAGCTGTAATTCTTTTTTGCTTTGCGCCGATAAGGGGCCATTAAAAAAAAGAGCAACGATTGCAAAAAAAAGTATCAGGGTCGATTTCATAAGATGTAATTCAGTTTTTTGTCCGGACGGCCACATTGATGCAAAAGTATGAAAAATCCGGTTTCCAGGGAGTGTATTGCGGCAGGCTTTCAGCGCACAGCAACAAAAAACAGCCACGCGACGGCATGGCTGTTTGTGATTGGGTGGCGGAGAGACAGGGATAAAAACCCACTCGTCAACCTCCGATATACACTCATAAACAAAGAATTTTTAAGTTAGTCCACTCAAAAATCCACTTGGCTTTTTTAGCGTTATGAGCTGAATATAAAGAACTTAGCTTTTCGGCACTGCAAAGATATACATTATTTCATTAAAAATCAAACCTTTTAAATAATAATATTAGTGCTTCATAGGCATGTATTCGCATTATATCGACAGCCACCTTTCGTTTGCTTTTTTACTTTTTTAATCAAAAAAAATCACTCTTGACAAGACTCAAAGATTTTTGTACAATTCCATGATTTTTGTAGCTAAAAACCACAATAAAACCGCGATTTTGTAGTTTTTTAACAACACGTTTTAATTTAGTCAAATGTGCTTTGACAAGATTCACATAGGAGTGTATTGTGAAATTGTCCAGGGAAAATACTTCCCTGAAATACCGCGGTTCAGTAACCGGTTGGTATTGGAAAATCTTGTCCTTGAGGCGCAGACTACCACGGTCGCAGTGATATCAGCAGGGGATAATCCCAATGCATATCTCGGCAGTATTGACCTGCTTGCTTTTGGTTATAAAAACAAAGATGATTACCTGACTGAAGTGGTAAAGCGACCAGATGGGAAATTTGAAATTCAGATACGCCCTGTCAAAATCTATGAACTGCATGAGAGAATAAAGATACCCCTGTTTGGAAGCATTAAGAGCAAATACTATTGTGAACTGATTTGTGACGAATTTGAAAGAATTAAGATACGGGCTGGCTGGATGCTCGAATTCTGCAACGACCGCGATTTGGTATGCGCCTATGCGCTCAAACATATTCAAAAGGCCAAGCAGTTGTTTGCCGAGTCCAAAAGAGCCCTGAACGAGATTCAGGAAACAATGGTTGCTGAAAACATCTACATTTTGATAATTCTGAATATTTTCATTGTCCGCACAATCCTTTTCTACCAGCACCTGTTCAGGCCCTACATCAATGCGCCGGAAGAAAAAAAAGAAATTATGTTTTTTGAAATTCTTGAAGAAATATCATTCAGCAAAATCGACAAAATTCTGAAGGATTATCTGATGCAGAACCTGGAGTCTTTGCAAAAGTCTTTTCTTGGAAACACTGCAGATCCGGGTATATCCATGCTGAGAAGCTTTATCAATTGCGGAAAGACTTTTTCAAACAACATGAAGACCAATGAAAACATTGGCAATGTGAAATATCAACCCATCAAAATCAATGGTCAGATCAACGTTCTGGTGGATATATTCACTCAGTTGATTGACCAACAAAGAACTCCCGATGGGCCATTCCTTGAAACCTCGCGCGAAAACCTCGAAGCCTTTTTAGTGGCTAACTTCGTTGACAGGAATAACAAGCCTTTGAGCTCACCCACTATTAATACTTTGTTGAAGCCATACCGGGTTGACAAGCATATCAAGCAGGACAACCCCAAAAGAATTGACCTTTCCGGCCTTTTTGAAACAGAGGAATGAGCCAGCAAAGTGCAAAAAGGGTCTTTTCAGGTACCTGAGACCCTTTTAAGACTAAAAGACCGTTTTTTCCTGCGTATTCTTGCTTTGGTTTTAGTTGCAACGAACCATCAACAGATTGTTTAACTTTTAAAATCAAACCAAGATGGACGTAATAACCATAGAATCCGAAGCCTTCGCCGCAATAGTCAGGCGCATTGACGACATTGAACAGAAAATTCTGGACATAGTAAAGAAAGCTCATAACCCGCTGGCCGATCGCTGGCTCGACAACTCAGAGGTTTGTCGGGTTCTCAGTATCAGCAAGCGATTATTGCAGACGTATCGCGATGACAAAAAGATTCCCTTCTCCCAGATCCACCACAAGATCTACTTCAAAGCCTCCGATGTACAGAAATTTCTCACGAAAAACTACAAACCCTTGCTTGGGTATTGAAAAACCCTCCAAAAACAACAAAATCACAAAAATGATCCGGCAATTTCCTCCGCCGGGTCATTTTTTTGTTTATTTCCGGACGAAATTCGGGCAATTCCAGACGATTTTGGGCGTTTTTCAGGCAATTTCGGACGAAAATGGACGAAAACCGGGCAATTTTGGACGATTTTGGATAATTTTGGGTAAAATCGGGTAAATCTCAGATGATTGTCAGATGATTTTGAGTAATTCCGGGGAGGTTTTGGGGAGGATATTGTTTTGGATTTGAGTGTTTTCAATTAAAAGTATCAAGCTTTACTCAAAAAGTCATTCTGTATAATAACCAATTATTAGAAAAAGGGGGAATCTAGCACTCAGCTGAATTGAAAAAGACACATAGCTTGACTAATAATAGTTAAGTTGTTTGAATGAGCAATGGGAAAGGCTTTGAAGTATAGAAATCATTTGTCCTACTTTTGATTTGTATTCAAATATTTGACGTTCAATTCACAATTATTTGTATTTTAGCCCAGAGAAACATTCTGATAGATTGAATTGAAGAAAATATAATGGCTACAAACAAGCATGCTACAATGAGATATTTGGCGCTGGACCGTTGCTTTAGCAACTTTGGCCGCAAGTACTTTGTTGAAGATCTTATTGTGGCTTGTAATGATGCTATTTTCGAATTTGCAGGAATTTCTGATGGAATAAAGAGGAGACAAGTTTTTGATGATATCACTTTTATGGAAAGTGATCAAGGTTGGGCCATACCTCTTGAGCGCATCAAAGAAGGCCGACGGGTCTATTATCGATACTCAGACAAATCATTTTCAATTACAAATCAAGGAATTAATCAATCTGAAGCAAAACAACTAAGCGAGACGCTATCGATTCTTTCCCGGTTTAAAGGCATGCCACAATTTGACTGGATTGATGAAATACAAATTCGCCTGGTAGACACGTTTAAATTATCAGATCATTCTAAATCAGTAGTTGCTTTCGAGCAGAATCCATTCTTGAAAGGGCTAAGCCATTTTTCGGATTTATTTAATGCCATAAAGAACCAGAAAGCTTTAGAAATCGAGTATCAAGGATTTAAACAAGATAGCCCTGTAGAACTTGTTTTTCATCCATGGTTTTTGAAAGAATTCAATGACAGATGGTTTTTATTTGGTTTAAACGATGGGTACAACTCAATCTCGAATCTGGCAATTGACAGAATAAAATCAATAAAAGAGTCGAAAAAAACATACATTGAAAACCTTGACATAGATTTTGATGATTACTTTTTTGATGTAATCGGTGTTACAGTGAAAGAAAAT
This sequence comes from Bacteroidetes bacterium GWF2_43_63, assembly GCA_001769275.1. NCBI lineage: Bacteria > Pseudomonadati > Bacteroidota > Bacteroidetes bacterium GWF2_43_63. The sequence goes on from MEOQ01000028.1 coordinate 85,192, forward strand.
GCCAAAGTTGAGAAAATTAAAATCATTGTTTCTGATGAAGTCTGGCCTTATATTGAAAGCAAGCCGCTTCATGGGTCACAAAGAATTAAGCGAAAAACCCAATCGGGGGTAGAAATCGAGCTTACAGTGCAAATTAATCATGAATTAAATGCGCTTTTGTTTTCGTACATGGATGCTATTGAAGTGCTTGAACCAGAACCACTTAGGGTGTTGTTTAAAAAAAGGTCAGAAATCATTTATAATAAATACCTTTGACCTATGCGCTTGTACTGCACAGATGTATTTCACCTTTGCTTCATCAATCAAATAATTGTTTATGATGAAGAACGCTAATACCATCTCGGCCACAACTATTGAGAATATTAAGACTCGCATTTGGTCAGTATTCAATGTTTTAAGAAATGAAAACGTTGTGGCAAGAGATTATTACATCGTTTTGTTTTTTTTGTCTGTATTTAAAGATGGTATAATTTCAAAAGAAACTCTTTTTTCTGAGACAGATCTGAAAAAGATGATTTGTAAAACAATTAACGAATCTTCAAATGAGACAATAGTTAGATACAGGCCTTTATTGGATAGTTTCAAGTCAGGTATTGAAAACATGAGCGATATTGGAATTCGTGAGATTTTTCAGGTATTCCATGGACTTGATAAAAAGTGTCTTTCTGAAAATTTTCCAGATATTTTTGATAGTATACTCTATCGTATTTCACAATCTCAAGGTCGATTTGGTGGAGAGTACATACAACCAATTGAGCTTACTCGACTCATTAATGCATTGGCTGGAAACTCTGCTAAAATATTTAATCCATTTGCTGGTTTTGCATCATTTGGGGTAATTCTGAACGATAATGAAAAGTATTTCGGGCAAGAAATTGACCAACGCACATGGGCTATTGGGACACTACGAATTTTGGCTCATGAAATAGGAAATCAGGTAAAATATATCTGTGATGACTCAATAAAACATTGGCCTAAATCATTAGAAAAATTTGACCTTATTGTTGCCAATCCTCCATTTGGAATGCGTATTGGGAATTATTATCATGACATTGCAGGTAACTACAGTACAGTTGAATCATTTTTTATTGATAGAGGACTATCGTCCCTAACAAAAAGTGGAAAATTAATAGCTTTAATTCCACAAGGATTTCTTTTCCAAAGTGGACAAGCACGGCAGCTGAGAGAGCGCCTTTTAGATCAGGATCTGGTAGATGCCGTAATTTCATTTCCTGGAGGATTGCTTTATAACACAGGAATGTCATTGGCAATTTTAGTTATTAGCAAGAAAAAAGATACTCCAGGTTTTGTTCGGTTCATTGATGGTACGGCTTTCATTGAAACAAATTCCAGAAGGGAAAAACAACTCAATGATATTGCTATGATTTCGGCCATTTCTGACAACAAGAATGCAAAATTCGTTCGACACATTGAGATTGAAAAAGTTTGGGACCAGGATTATAACTTAAGTGTGTCAAGGTATTTTCGAAAGGAAATAGATGGAGTAAAACTCAGAGAGATTCTTGAGGTTGTGAGAGGCGAAAGAGCAAATATTCCAGCCACAGGAAAATTTATCCAAATTAAAAACTTGAAAGATGATAAATTCAATTTCAAGTTGGATCTTTCATCCCTAGAGGACATGGAATTAAGAAGGCCGGCTGTTCGTATGATTAATGAGTCTTGCTTGCTTCTGGCAACGCGATGGAGAACGATTAAACCAACCTATTTTGAGTATATTAATGAATCCTTATTCCTAAGTCAAGATATTCTCTCGTTCAAAATTGATGAATCAATTGTTGACCTAAAATATTTAATCAACGAATTACATGCAGACTATGTCCTGGAACAGCTTGAATTTGTGAGAACAGGGGCTATTATTCCATCATTAAGGAAAGAGGATATTCTAGATGCCGTTATTAAACTGCCATCTTTAGCAGAGCAACGAGCTAAAGTTCAAGGTCTTTTTGAGCTTTCAAATAAAATTCAAAAACTTCAGGATGAACGTGATGCTTTGGCTCACGGAAAGTTAATCAGGCAATTCAATGAATTTTCTTCTTTAAAACATACATTGGGAAGGCCTCGGCAGAATATTCTTGATTGGTCAGACAATTTGCTTGATTTTTTAAATAGGAAAAATGAAGGATTTGAATTATTAAATAAGGCATTCGCTGAATTTTATGACATTGATATCATTTCGGCGTTAAAAGAAATCAAACGAGATACAAATTTCATTACTGACGTTCTTGAAAAAGGTGAAAATGGCCTTGTTCTTTCTGAATATGAAAAGCAAACAATCTCGCTTTTAGAAATAAATAGCATTGTTGGTGAACTTTCAAATAATGGATTCATCTTTAAAATTAAAAAGTTGTTACTTAAAGGCGAAAAATTAAAAGAAAGAGGAATTTATGCGAATAGAACACTTTTTAAAATATTACTGGACAACCTCTTGACGAATGCTAATAAATATGCCTTTGACAAAAAGGCAGCAGGAAACGATGTGATTATTGAATTAACAGTGGTTGAAACTTCTCTTTTGCTTGAGATTAAAAATAACGGAAAGCCTTTCCCGAAAAACTTCGATAGGGAGAAATTCATTACCAAATATTCCACAGCTGACTCACAGAATGGTAGTGGTATAGGCGGGTATGACATTCACAGAATTGCAACAGAATTTAATAACCCAGATTGGATTTTATCATTGAACAAGGACCCATTGTTTCCTGTGATATTTATTTTTCAATTTCCAATCAAACTAATAAATTGATTATGGAAGATAAAATTTACAATATTTTGTGGATAGACGATGAACATGAAACCCTTACTGGACTGAAAGGCAGAGCAAAGCGAAACAGCATTAATTTGATGCCATTTAAATCATTGAATAATGGCATGGATGAATTGGAACGGAATTATTCATTCTATGATGGTATTTTGTTTGACGCTAAAATCTTTGAAAACGAAGATGATGTAAAAGGCACAGAAGACACCTACAACTTATTTAGAGCAACGGAGCGGATGCTTCAAATTGACAAGAAGTTTGAGGTGTTTGTTCTTACAGGCCAGTCGGAGGCTTATGAAGACAAAACCTTTAAAAAAGCTTATACCAGGGTTTACAAAAAAGGCAGTGACGAGGAAATTGACCGTTTATTTAAAGAGATTAAGCTTTCTTCTGACAAACAAGAAGACACTCAAATCCGCCATTGCTATAAACGTGTATTTGAAGTTTGTACGAAAAAATACATTGGTGAACATGCAGGGCATGATATTTTGAGCTTGTTGAAAGTCAATAACGAGGCTGATATTGACAATCACCTAAATACCATCAGAAAAATTATTGAAGACCTTTTTTTCGCATTCAATAAATTAGGCTTATTACCTGATGAATTTGTGAAGCCATTTGTTGCTTTAAATGAAAGCAGTAAGTTTTTGACAGGAAAAGGCTCAAATGAAACCTTATTTATAGAAAAGGGATATCGTCATTCACAAGAAACTCATCTTCCACCCCTAATCGCATCGTATTTGAGATGTATTTTATCTGTAACGCAAGCAGGGTCTCATAGATCAAGTATTGATTTATATTTAAAGACCATCAAAACGCCATACCTTTTCAAAAGTGTTCTTTTTCAGCTTTTAGATGTGTTGGTTTGGTTTAAAATGCATGTAGATTCTAATCCAAAAACTGAGAATTGGGTAAAAGTTGAAGCTGTTAAAGATATATGCGAGTCAACAGTTGAACTGATCCCCGGTAAAGTCATCAACATTAATTCTAAAGCGGGCTTTGCATTCTTCAAGCCTGATAATGGCTCCCCAAATGCCTATATACCAAGTGTTTTGGTTACTGAATTTTCCTTGTGTGAAAATCAACGAATTCTGACTAGGTATACTCCAAAGGGAAAGGGCTTGGAGGTAATCGAAATACAACAAGAGTCTGTGCATTAGAAATTAAATAAATTTGTAGCTATGACAAGCAGATCCGAAAATAGTTTTAACAGCAATTTTAAGTTTCTTGAAGTTGACTTTTCATTGTTAGCCAATATCGGCACTTCTGCCGAATTTTACTGTTTTTCCGATCCAGCTGTTTCACTTGCAAAATCTCGTTTGTTCGGAGAGAAACTAACAGAACTCATGTTTGAATATCATGTTCTGATGTACCCAGAAAAAAATGATTTTAGCAATCGCTTAAGAGCTCTAAAATACAAAGACATATTACCACCTACAATTACCAATCTTCTCTATACAATAAAAGATAAGGGCAACCATGCTGTTCATAACAATACCGGTACAAAAGAAGAAGCCATAACAATATTATCCTGTACATTCAAAGTGGCTAAGTGGGTTCAGGGTGTTTATGGTAAATCGAAAATTGATTTAGAAAAAATATCATTTATTGAACCAGAAAATCACGATGTGAGGCATGCTTTACAATTGCTTTCAAAAGAATTTTATAAGCTAGAAAAGGAGTTTGCAGAGTTAAAATCAAAACACGAAACGGCAAAGAAGCAGCTTAGTGATGCAGAAACGAAAAAATTAAAGGAAAAAGCTGTTTTAATTGCTTCTAAAATAGAGCTCGACGAAAGCGAAACCCGCATTATAATTGATCGCCAACTAAAAGATGCCGGCTGGGAAGTGGATACTCAGATTTTGAATTTCAAGAAAAATAAAACTCTGCCAGAAAAAGGAAAAAACCTTGCTATAGCAGAATGGCCAGTTGGCAAACTTTGGGCTGACTATGCACTGTTTTGTGGCTTAGAATTTATCGGGATAATAGAAGCCAAAAAGAAGGGCAAAGATGTTATATCCGATCTTAGTCAGGCTCAAATATACTCTAAAAACGCTGAAAACAAACACACTGCTATTTTACTTGGGAAATGGGATGATTATAACGTTCCTTTTATGTTTTCTGCAAATGGTAGACCTTATCATCCTCAGCTTGAAATAAAATCGGGGATGTGGTTTCTCGATGGCCGCAAAAGCACAAACCATCCTAAAGTTCTGCGTAATTGGTTTTCGCCAAACGATCTAAAAGCATTATTTGAAAAAGACATAGATAAAGCCAACAGTGATTTAAAGGAAGAACCATTAGATTACCTGACTGATCCAAACGGATTGGCCCTTAGGTATTACCAGTTAGATGCTATTGAAGCTGTTGAAAATGCAATTGCAAATGCAGATAAATTTGACAACAGAGCTCTCGTTGCAATGGCAACAGGCACTGGGAAAACCAGAACAATTCTTGGTTTATGTTACCGCCTACTCAAAACACATCGATTTAAAAGAATACTTTTCTTGGTTGATAGAAACATTTTGGGACGCCAGGCTTCTGACCGGTTCAAAGATGTAATTATTGAAGATTTACAGGTGTTCTCCGATATATACGATCTTAAAGATTTAGAAGAAAGAAAACCTGATGTTGATACAAAAATACATTTTGCAACTGTTCAAGGGATGGTGCAACGAATATTTAATAGCGATGATGAAACACCTTCGATAGGCTCATATGATTGCATTATTGTGGATGAAGCTCACCGAGGATATATTCTCGACCGCGAAATTGATGAAACATTGATTGATTACAAAGATCAATTAGATTTCATGAGTAAATACAAAATGGTTCTTGATTATTTTGATGCTTTCAGAATTGGCTTGACTGCTACACCAGCGCTTCATACAACTGAGATTTTTGGAAATCCGGTGTATCGTTATACATACAGGGATGCGGTTTTAGACGATTATCTAGTAGATCATGAGCCTCCGTATACAATTAAGACCGAACTTAATCAGAAAGGAATTAAATGGGTGAAAGGTGAAAGGCCCACAGTGTATGTCCGGAAAACACAATCTGTAGAAGTCCTCGACGCACTGAAGGACGAACTTGGATTCGATGTAGAAGAATTCAATAAAAAGGTCATCACCGAGCCTTTTAATAAGGCAATTCTTGGAGAACTAGTGAATCATATTGATCCTGCATCGCAGCAAAAAACGCTTATTTATGCAGCCTCAGACAATCATGCAGATATGGTTGTAGATATTTTGATAAAGGAATTTGAAAAAGGTGGAATTGAATTAGAAAATGACGCGATTTTAAAAATTACCGGATCAGTTCAAAAACCCACTCCTCAGGAGAGAGTCGATTTGTTCAGAAATGAAAGAAACCCGAACATAGTTGTAACAGTAGATTTACTTACAACAGGAGTTGATATTCCTGAAATTTGCAATCTTGTTTTTATAAGAAAAGTAAAGTCTCGCATTTTGTATGAACAGATGCTGGGTCGTGCCACACGAAAGGCGGATCATATAAACAAAGAGGTTTTTAAAATTTTTGATGCTGTTGACCTATATAGCACGCTAGAGGAATTTACGACTATGAAGCCAGTTGTAACTTCAGTAAAAACATCTCTTGAAGGACTTGTAAAAGAGGCTTTAATTATTAAGAAAAAAGATGTAGCAAAACAGGTAATTGACGAAATTATTGCTAGATTAAATCGTAGAAAAAACAGAATTAAGGATGAAAATCTCGAATCGTTCATAAAGCTTTCTGGTGGTAAAACCCCTGAACAGTTTATTAAAAGCTTGCGAAAATCTTCAACAGCTAAAGCAAAGAGTTTAATAAATAATCATATTAACCTTTTTCGCTTTCTCGATAAAATGGTTCAAGAACCTGAATTACAATTCATATCAGAACATCCAGATCAAGTTCAGGATGTGGACCGTGGTTACGGAGAAGCAAAAAAACCTGAAGACTATATTGAAAGTTTCAGGAAATTCATTACAGACAATGTTAATAAAGTTCCTGCCCTATCTGTTGTTTGCACAAAGCCTAAAGAGCTTTCAAGGCAAACACTAAGAGAGCTTAAAAGGACACTTGACTCTGCTGGGTTTACTGCAACAACCTTGAATACAGCGTGGAAAGAAGCAAGAAATGAAGATATCGCAGCTGACATCATTTCTTTTGTCCGCACCATGGCATTAGGTAGCTCATTGATCAGTCACGAGGAACGCATTAAAAAAGCTTTTCAAAAAATTCGTGGTCAGCACAAATGGTCTGTAATTCAGTTGAAGTGGTTAGACCGTTTTGAAAAACAATTATTAAAAGAAAATGTACTTACAAAAGAGGATTTCAACATGCAGCCATTCAAGGCAGATGGTGGTTTTGACAGAATAAATAAGATTTTTAACAACGAATTGGATACTGTTCTTGATATGATAAATCAGAACTTGTACCAACTTACAGCATAATTAAATTGATTTGAAATGAACACTAAAGAAATTGTTGACAAACTTTGGAATTTGTGTAATACTCTTCGTGATGATGGTATCACTTATCACCAATATGTTTCTGAACTCACCTATATTCTTTTCCTTAAAATGGCAAAAGAAACAGGTACAGAAGATAAAATTCCGGAAAAATATCGTTGGGATAAATTAGTAAAGAAGGAGGGCGTCGAATTAAAGAAATTTTATCGCCAGCTTCTACTTGATTTAGGCACCATCGGCTCTGGCAAAGTAAAACAGATTTACACAAATGCTCAGACAAATATTGATGAGCCAAAAAATCTTGAAAAAATCATCAAAAATATTGATGCACTCGACTGGTATTCAGCAAAAGAGGAAGGCTTGGGTAATCTTTACGAAGGCCTGTTGGAGAAAAATGCAAATGAAAAAAAATCAGGTGCCGGGCAGTATTTTACCCCTCGCCCCCTGATTGAAGTGATGGTAAACCTGATGGAACCAAAGCCTGGCGAGCTTTGCAACGACCCCGCTTGTGGCACTTTTGGTTTTATGGTACTAGTTGATAAATACCTCAGAGCAAAATACGATGATTATTATGCCGATGGTGTTGATGCAAATTTTCAGCGCACCAAAGCTTTGTCTGGTTGCGAACTGGTTCAGGAAACACATCGCCTGGCCTTGATGAATGCAATGCTACATGAAATTGATGGCCCCATATATTTTGCAGATACACTATCACAGGCTGGTGAAAAACTGAAAGGGTATGATCTTGTTCTTACTAATCCTCCTTTCGGCACAAAAAAAGGCGGTGAACGTCCAACTCGAAGCGACCTCACTTTTAAAACCAGCAACAAGCAATTGAATTTTTTACAGCACATCTATCGTTCACTAAAACCAAATGGCAAAGCCCGTGCAGCAGTTGTGTTGCCCGACAATGTATTGTTTCAGGATGGTGATGGCCAAAAAGTGCGTACCGACCTCCTGAACAAATGCAACCTCCATACAATTCTTCGCTTGCCTACTGGTATATTCTACGCTCAAGGTGTTAAAACCAATGTGTTGTTCTTTACGCGTGGCGAAAAAGACACAAATAACACAAAGAAAGTTTGGTATTATGACCTTCGTACCAACATGGAAAGCTTTGGTAAACGAAACCAGTTATCTGCTGAGGATTTCACCGATTTTGTGAAATTATACAAAGCCAAAGACCGTAGTAAAATAAAAGACGAACGCTGGTCTGTCTATTCTCGGGAGGATATTAAAATAAAAGGCGATAATCTGGATTTGGGCTTAATTGAAGACAATAATGTTCTAAAATCTCAGAACATTTCCTCACCTGAAGTATTGTTACAAAGCGCCTCCGAGAACTTGAAAGCTATCTTAAAAGATATTGAATTAATCGCAAAAGAATTGAAATGATGAGTGCAGATTCAAAAATAGGATGGTCAAGTATCAAACTAAATGATTTAACAACATTTGTCATTGGTGGTGATTGGGGAAAAGATGTCGAAGACGAAACAAACAATGATTTCTTTGAGGTTGGTTGTATAAGAGCAGCAGAATTAAAAAATTGGCGAATTGAGAAAGGCAAAACCGCAGCTCTCAGAAAAATCAAAGGTTCTAGCCTTGAATCAAGGGAGTTAACATCAGGAGATATTATTTTAGAAATTTCTGGCGGTGGACCTGACCAACCTGTTGGTCGCACAGTTTATATTGATGAGGAAACAATTGAACAAAGCCCGGTTCCTTTAGTTTGCACAAATTTTTTTCGCTTGCTTCGTATGACTGATTTTGTAAATATAAGATACATTCAGAATTATTTACATTTTCACTATTTATCTGGAGATATTATCAAGTATCAGGGTGGCAGCAATAATCTTAGAAACCTGAGATTTAGCGATTATAAAGAAATTAATATTCCCCTTGCCCCCAGACAAGAACAAAATAGAATTTCTCAAAAAATCGAAACCATATTTATGCATATTGATTCACTTAATTCCCGCATTGATACTATACCGCAGCTTTTAAAGCAATTCCGCCAGCAAGTACTTTCGTATGCCGTGAGTGGTAAATTGACTGAGGATTGGAGAAAAGGAAAAAAATTGAAAAATGGGTTACTTGAAATTCAGAGTAATCGGCAGAAATATTTTGATAAAATAGGTAAAGTCGGAAATTCTAAGAAGCCTAACAGTACTCCATTTAATAAGTTTGAACTTGATGAAAATTATAAATTACCAACCTCGTGGAATATTGCAAACATAAAAAATATTGCTGATTTAATCACAGATGGTGAACATGCTACCCCAAAAAGATCTTCTGAAGGATATTATTTGTTATCAGCAAGAAATATTCAAAATGGTTATATTAGTCTTGACAAGGTTGATTTTGTTCCGGAGGACGAATATCTAAGAATTAAAAAAAGATGTAATCCTGAATTTAATGATGTATTAATATCATGTTCTGGAAGTGTTGGTAGAGTTTGCACTGTCCCTATAAATTTAAAATTTGTAATGGTCAGAAGTGCAGCATTGATAAAACTTCAATCTAATCAGGATTCTGCAAAATATATTGAATTCGTTTTAAGGTCGGATCTTGTACAAAATCAGATTAAGAAGCTTCAGAAAGCTACAGCACAAGCCAATCTCTTTATCGAACCAATTGGAAAAATTGTAATACCTATCCCGTCAATTATCGAACAAAAGGAAATTGTTCGTCGTGTCGAGAATTTATTTTTTTATGCGGATGCAATAGAAGAAAAATATAAAACAGTTTTAACCTCTGTTGAACAATTACCTCATTCAATTTTAAAAAAAGCTTTTGAAGGTTCATTAGTCAAGCAAAATCCCAAGGATGAACCGGCAGAGAAGTTGGTGGAGAGGATCAAAAAAAACAATATATCTAATAGCAGCAAAAAAAATAAAAGGTAATATGGAAAACTATTTTAATCTTATCGATCAAGTTTCAATTGGCAGGAATTATAATTGGGCATCGCTGAATATCGATCTTAATTTTAACAAACAAGATATCGATCTTGAAAGTATTATTAATGGGAGCAAACAATTTGGTAATACTCAAAATGAAAGAATTTTTGTTCATGAATATGTTCACTATTTACAAAACTTTTATTGTAGTTGGGGGGGACTTGTCTTTTGCGAACTGGTACTAGCTTTAGATAAAATGGGGGCTTCAAAAGTCAATGATAATATTATTTTAAAATTACCGTTAAAAATAAAAGAAATTTCTGATGCTGAATTATGGAATTCTGGAGTTAAACACTACAATAAGTTTTATTCATTAATTGGCGATATAAAAGGCACTACTTCTTTTGAAAAAATTGGTGAATACCCAAAGGTCGTTATTAAAGAAATTTCCGAAGATGTGATAATTTTTAATAATGGCAGAATATCATTTTCTCTTAACGGACGTACAATAAGAGAACACATGGCAGAATATTCTTCGTTATTGTTTTTAAATTATACAGATGAACAAATTCATCAGGATTTAATTAATTCAAAAATACACTGCACCTCTAATGGCACCCTTGAAAAAAATCCAGAATATTGGATATTATTTGAGTTCTTCTTTACAAATAACTATAAAAACGTAGCAGAAGGACTGGTTTTATTATGTTCTACTTCATTATCTACAGCGAGCCCCAATAGGTCAATTATTAGATTTTTTAAGTTTTTAAATGACTTTAAAGAAGAATTAGGTGGGAAAGACAATTTATTAAACATCGTACATGGATTTCTTGCAACACCAACCGAAGTAATTGCTTTTTCATTTTCATTCTACGCAACTTTAAAAAATATCACTGAACAGCTTGCTCTATGTACAAAATATTTTGATCACAGTTTTTATAAATTTAATTCAATAATATTTACTCAATTAATGAATAATATTTATCATGACTTTAGTAGTAAGAAAATCTTTGACAATCCAACTCTATTAAGGGATAAAGCATTTTGGGTAGATTTATTAAATTCTACAGGAACTCCTATAATTAGATATAAAGATAAAACTCCTATTATATCTACATATAATTCTGACTTAATTGATGCATTGACATATTTCTTTGGGGTTATCAAAGTATTAGAAGATTTAACAGATAGCTCAAAATGCAATTGCCCTTTTCATTCAGAATTTAAAATTTGTAAAGCAGATTATAAAAATGATGAATTGTGTCTTCAAGAACCACTTTTAGTAGTAAATCCAGTAGATAAAGGAAAAGATTGTCTTTACCATAATGCAATTAAATTGATGGGTTTTGATAACAGAATAGAATTATAAAGTAACAGAATAATTAGCATGGCAGAAATCCCTAGAAATAACACTGGTCTCTCTGGAGAATTTTTCGTGGCTGCAGAACTCTACAGGCGTGGCTGGTCAGTGGGCATAACCATTGGCAATGCAAAAGCAGTTGATCTTTTTGCTGAAAAAGACAACAAGAGAATTGCTGTTCAGGTAAAATCAATTTACAAAAAGAAGAATGTCGGCTGGCCAATCATGAGAGATCAGGTTAGAAATGAGTGTTTCTACATTTTTGTCAATCTGAATGCAGACACAATGGCTCTTCCGGATTATTTTATTTGCACGGCTGATGAAGCGCGTAAAAAAGTAAAACAATATGTAACAAGAGGTATAATTGATTTGAACACAATAAATTCTTCAGAATTTAAAGATAATTGGGAAAAACTCGAAAAGTAAACAATGTAATTAAAAAACAACAACCAATGATACCAGACTACCAAACTGTAATGCTGCCATTTTTAAAACAACTTGCTGATGGAAAAGAGCATGGGTTCAGAGAAATAATCGAAAATCTTGCTGTGGAATTTAGTGTTACGGAAGAAGAAAGAAAAGAGTTTTTTCCAAGTGGTTCTCAAAACATTTTTGATAATCGGATTGGATGGGCAAGAACGTATCTTAAGAAAGCTAAGTTAATAGAGTCCCCAAAACGTGGGTATTCTGTAATAACTGAGGATGGACTCATGGTTTTAAAAGAAAAACCAGACAGAATTGATGTTGCATATCTTAAGAGATTTCCAGCTTTTACGGATTTCATTGGAAACAAAAAGGAAATTACTGATGAGGCCGAACAAAAATCTGAAATAGTGCAGACTCCCGAAGAATCTCTTGAAGCTTCATATCAGGAATTGAGAAAGTCACTCGCGCAAGACTTACTTCAACAAGTATTAAGCATGTCTCCGGCATTTTTTGAGCGCCTTGTTGTTGAGTTGCTCGTAAAGATGGGTTATGGCGGCTCAATAAACGATGCTGGCAGGGCAATTGGCCGCAGTGGCGATGAAGGCATTGATGGAACAATCAAAGAAGACAGGCTAGGTCTTGACATCATTTATATTCAGGCAAAACGGTGGCAAAAAGGAAATGTGGTTGGTCGCCCAGAGATTCAAAAATTTGTCGGTGCTTTGGCTGGCCAAGGTGCGAAAAAGGGGATTTTCATAACAACCTCATCTTTTACAAGAGAAGCTGTTGATTATACTCCACGAAATGAAACTAAAATAGTTTTGATTGACGGAGAAAAGCTCTCACAGTTTATGATTGATTTTGGTATTGGAGTGTCTATGGTCAACACTTATGCTGTAAAGCGAATTGATAGTGATTATTTTAGTGAAGAATAATATTGTTCAGCAAAAATTCATCATTCATGTCCACCACCCACTTCTCCCACAACCTCATCAAAGGCCGCGTTGCGGAAACGATCATTCAGGAATTGTTTCAAGCAAACGATTATAATGTGTTTAGTTATGGCATGGAGCGCACTGTGCCGGCCATCATTCATGGCATTAAGGGGCTGAACAGCGAGGTAGCTAAAGCCATCCGCAGCATGCCCGATTTTGTGATGCAAAACACCAGAAACGGAGAGTTGTTTTATGTGGAAGTGAAATACCGCGCCTGGGGCCATTTTGCGCTAAAAGATTTGATTGAAGATTATCCGTACACCAATGCACATTTCATTATTGTGACGAATCGGAGTATGTTGCATATTACCTATCAGGATTTGAAAGCCGGGAAGAAGCCGGCAGCCTTGCGCAGTGATAATCTGTTTGGGTTGAGTGCTGAGTCGCTGAAGGTTTATCGGGAGTATGTGGGGGAGTTTTTGGGGAGTGAGAGAAACTTGTCACAACAAATCTAAAATTTCAAAGCATTCAGCACGTCCCATTTTTATAATTAATTAACCATGAACTGGATAGAACCCAAAATTGAAAGTATTGTCACAAGCGATGTGATATTTTATTCAAAAGAATATGCAGATACCTGTGCGCGTATCTGTACAACATTAGGCATCGATATCGTGCCTGATGCATCGGGAGAAACATACTGGCAGTTTCAAAACGGCAAGTGGTCGTCGAACCCCATTGATGCTGACCAAAAGGTTGATATTCGACGCAATATTTTTGACCAGTCAGTTTTGAAAAGTATGGAGCTCTCTCCGAGCAATTTGCTTTTTGCATTTGATAACGAAAAACTATGTGGTATTGTTCATTTTACGAACTACAATGTCCTTGAAGTATATCAGGCGTTGTATCAGAATTTTTTCAATTTTGAAACAGCCCTTCGCAATCACCTGAATACATTTGGATTCGATATTCAATCTTTCAGAGACTATTTTCAATATCAACACAAAAAGGACTCAAAAGACAATTATTTTGTAGAAAAAATTAAATCACTCAATAGTGATAAAACCATTAAATCCGCGGAGCAAGTGGGTATTCTGCAGGTTCTGTATTTAAGTGATTTATTGGGCTTTTCTAAGTCAAGATGGCTGGAACCAGAGATAAAATCAAAGATTGGTTTATCTGGTATTGAAAGTGAAAAAATTGCAAAACTGCGAAATGTTATTATGCATGCAAAATATTTCACGAGAGAATCAATCGAAGAAGACTATAATTTTGCGACTTTCAAAAACTTTTTCTCTTTAATAATTGCTTTTAGAAACGCATTTAACACGCTGAATAATGTTAGCACCCTGAGGCAGCTTGAAGGGCTAGATGCCGCTCAATTGAAAAGTTACTTTTACAACCGTATATAACCTGAAACACTATGACAGAGCAATCATCCAATTATCAAAATCCGATTCCCTTTTCACTAAGCTCCGTAAACGGCCTCAGTTTCATTTTATGGGCATACTCTATTAATACCGGTAATGAACTCGAATCCGCTACAGCATACTATAACCGGGGCGTTTCAGCCATTTTAATAAACAACATTTCTCTGTTTGAAAGCAAGTTCAATTTCAGAAGCTATATCCCAACTGAAATTGTGTGCATTGATTCCGCCGGGGCAGTTCTGAGTGTTTCACTACTCAATGATAAAAATATCTCATTAGCGGCCGGCACCAGTATCGTCCTATTAATTAAAATGGGATTGTGTGAGCTGTACGGAGTAACAGCCGGGCATTCATCAGTTATACAGGCAGCAGACACAACTTCGATTTCGCAATGTGATGGTACAGATTATATTGATCCCGAGTCTTTATCAGCTGTAGAACTATACGAAATCATTTTGTCTGAAAGAGAAGGAATAAACATCAGAAGCAGTATTCCCACTGTTTATGTGTGGTACAATCATTTACTGTTTATTGTGAACCATATTTCTTTCCCTACTTACAGTGCTTCAAAAGAAATGACGCAAAACGTAAAAGAAGTAGTTGAAATCCTGATTTCAAAAGGGATCAACCCACTCTTGCGAGAGGCCGTGTATCCATCACATCATTTCAACGACCATTCAAAAATAACTGCATACGAGACCTGGTGGGGTATGGAGAATGCCGGAAAGTTTAAGACCCAGTAAAATTACATGCTGCGCCAATAGTAAAATGCAAAGCTGATTCGGTCAGAAAGCTAATTCCCCCGTTCGCCAGCAGCCCCGCCCATCGTCGGAATTAATTTCTATTGCTAATTAATTCACATGAGAAGTTGGATGTTAAGTAAAGCTGCTGTAATTATTAGTTTTCAAAACGGCATCCTTGTAAGACAATGGACTTTCTGGATTTTGGGGAGACTTACACATGCAGCAACATCAATGGCTTTAGTTATCTACATAGCTCTTACAACCTACTTTTCTTCTATAGTCCCAGAAAGTGTTTAGAGAAATAAATCCTTAGGGTATTCACTTTGCTCTTTACCGAAATTTCCATTAAGTATTTGTCGAATAATATACTTTGTATGTTTTGAAAAATCTGCCCCTAGCATCCATTTTAAATAATCAAAATGCCGATGAACGCTCTCGTCCTTATGTTTCCCAAATGAAAAAACTATATTCCCTTTTTGATTTCTAACAAACTTTCTACCGTAGTCAACTATTGCGTTACCCTTATTGGAAATCTCATGCAATTCTTCAACCGTATTTGGCAGCCCATATTTTACAATTTGCTTTTCCAGCACTTCAATAGTTGCGTTTGTATCTGCCTCAGCTCCATGTGCCCCTTCTAAATTCTTATCACAGTAAAACTTATATGCAGAAGATAAATCTCTTTTTTCATTTTCATGATATATCTTTAAGGCATCAATAAATTTTGTCTTTTCATCAAATGGCTCATCGCCTTCAGCCCTAAGGATTTCTTCTACTAATATTGGAACGTCATATGAAAGAATGTTAAACCCCGCAACATCGCAGTCCTTGAAAAAATCAATTACAGTATTTTTATATTCATAAAAGGTAGGCATGTTTTCTACGTCAGAATCATAAATCCCATGCACATTCGATGCTTCTTTGGGTATAGGTCTCGTAGGATTTATTCTTTGCGTTATTGTCTCTTTTTCTCCATATGGGTGTATTTTTATTGCCGATATTTCGAGTATTCTATCATTTACAGTATCTGTGCCTGTTGTTTCTGTGTCAAAGAAAACTAATGGTCGACTTAAACGCAACATATGAGAAATTCTATTATTTGAATAAGTGTTAATGAAGTTTTTTTCCAATAATTCAACAGCCAGCTCTTTAAAGCAAACTGGATCAAAATCTGAGTTATTCAGAATAATATATATCAAATCAATAACATGTTTATGCCTTCCAGAATATTCTATGTTTAAGGCCCCTCTAATTTTTGCTTCACAAATCCCATAAGCCATTGCAATTTTCAGCCCAGCATGTGTTTCATAGTAATCAGGATAAACGTCCTTCGCATACTTTGGCAAAAAAACATCGACGACTATTTTTTTTGAATTACTAGGGGTCTCAATATTGTCACTCATGTAGTAATATTTTTTACAAATGTAAGGTGAGCCCTCATAGATGGTTTCACCAATTCCTGTGTCTTCTTCAGTTTTGTATTCAAGCCCGGGGATTAATACGAATTCCCCCCCCGCTTTTGGGATAATTATGTCTAAATCACAAGGCTCTCGTCTTAATCTAATTTTCTGGAATGCAAGCGCCATGCTGCCCGTTAAAATTGCCGTGGGATTTACTTCAAGAATTTCTTCATAAAGTTTCATTAACATCTGTCTCATGGATTGCTCTATTAAATATTAATTGCAAAAATACATCAATAATTATTTTAGCTCATGTTAAGTTAACGATTAAATTTTTAATGCTCTTTATCAACAGTTGAAATGTCACCCAAAAGCACTTGCTCAATTAAACCCAATTTGGTTTTGCCCACACAACAGAAAAAGAACATCAAGATTTCGAAAACAAATATCAAGTAAATATAATGTATAAAACAATAATTCAACAACCGTCCACTGTTAGTAACGCACTTGATGCATTGTTAGATAATATGTACGTAAGTGGAAAAAACGTTAAAAAAATCAGTTCGCGTCGCTGCAAATTGACCACCCTCCGCCGGACCAAATTGACCACCTTGCGCCGGCGCAAACTGACCACCCATAAAACATATTCAATTTACTGATTGGAAGCGCAACTTGGAAGAAGACAACATGCAAAGCCATGGTTCCGTGTCTGTTTATTATCAGACACCACGCCCAACCCTCATTTATACTGCTTTCCGCTCAATTCATCGAATAAATTTCAAAATATTTTCGCTAGAAACCTTGTTTTTAACAAAAATGTGTATATATTTGGGGTTGGAAGATGTGGTGGGCGGTTAAATAATTCCTAACACACAGACAATCTTTTAGACGGATAAACAAGTCGACCTCTTGGGCGTTAAGGTACGGTTAACCAGAAGGGTTAGCGACTACACTTTTGTTCAGAATTGGGTTAGTTAATAAGGGTGTTCGAGCAAGACTAAATAACGATACAACAGAGATGGACAATCTATAAACAATAAGATCAGAGAAATGTGGCAAAAGTTTGAATTATATATCATCTCAATATTCCTACTTTTTCTTTTGTTATTCATTAACAAGGTCCCATATTGCTTTTGTGAAGGCTGTGGTTTTATTTCCTTTAAAACTCTATTTACTGACCATATTGTTGTCGTCATAAGTTTGATATTTATGACATTGGCTGCTTTTTTTTATTTGCGTTTCAATCACCAAATCATTGAAGGAGCAACTAATCTTCCAGTTCAGGTTACAAAAATTGAAAACTGCAACTATGAAACAATTACTTTTCTTGCGACTTACATAATACCGTTGGTTTGCTTCGATTTGGATTTCAACCTTGACGAAAACAGAAATCTGTTGATGCTTTTTTGTGTGCTTTTCTTAATAGGTTGGATTTACTTGAAAACAAATATGTTTTACACCAACCCAACATTGGCACTTATGGGCTTTCAAATTTATAAAATCAGCACTCTGAAACAAGAAGGAATAATTGTAATAGTAAAAGGAAAAGCAAAAAAAGATGACTGGCTTTTTTGCAAACACATCAGCGACAATATTTACTACGCAAAACTACAATAATGACAAGAGAAGAACTAAATCAGAACATTGCATTTCTTTTTGCCAACGGTAATCCGATTGGGATTAAAGTTTATTTCGTTCTGGAAGATAATGGAGAATGTTTAATCCGCTTTGCAGACATCTCTCCACAAGTTGCAACTGATTTGAAAACACAGTTTACAGGCTACATTCAACAGCGGATTGCAAATAATGCAGATCTTAATTATGGTTCAATTACAGAAGCAGACGACAGTGGAAATGCCGCATATTATTACAACTTAGAAGAGCAACCTGCACTTTTGCAACCGCTTTTTGATGTAAATGCAGCCGAATTATTTGTTTTGCAACAAGACGGAGAACAATCGTTTGCAAACTTCTCTTTTAAAGCAGATGATTTAGGGAAAATTAAAGCATTTATTATTTGCCTTGGCAACGAGGCAAACAAAGTTGTGCTTTACAAAAAACAGTATCCGATTAGTCTAATGCGGCAAGGTTCATATTACGGCTTAGTGCCTTCTAACACAAGATTAGAACGGTTCACTGATAACGTAATCAAAATAAATGAAACAGTTGAATTTATGTTGGTAAACGATGCTTTGATTGTATTGAGTTTAAAAACATTTCAGAATAGTTTTGGTTATGACCAAATAATCAGAAACAAAGCAGAAGAAAATTTGTTGACAATTGAGGCAACCAATCTTTTGGAAGATATTGAACAATTGAGAGAGCTAATAGGTGAATTAAAGTATGCAAAGAAGATAATGAGCATCCGGCATCATTCGCCAGTTCTGAATATTCCGTTTAATGATGTGAAAAATTTTATTCTAGCCCACCCAAAACTTAAGCGTAGAATTAAATTCAATGGCGACCAAACAAGAATTAGTTTAAAAACGAGAACATCAAAGGAACTTTTCATCAAAATACTGAATGATGATTTTTTGAAATCAGAACTAACTCAATTGCTTTATGACAGTTTGAAAAAGGCAGCAATGGATAATAATGAAGAAGGAGAAGAGTAAATTGAAACGTCGTATTACTTTATGGAATGCAGGCCAACTTGTAACAAAGTTTTTTTCGTTAGTCGGACTGTCGTGCAAACTTTTAGCTTTGTGCTTCTATTCAATTTCAGTGCTGCTTGTTTTTTTTGTGTTACAAGATTAACATTGGTGAATAGGATGAAGTTTTTGTACATTTGATAAGGCAAACGAAAGGAATTTTAAAGAAACTTAAAACCGAATAAATACCAAACATATGGATTGGACAAACATAAAAACTAAACTCCCATCGAAATCAGGAGTATATCTTGTAAGTGCATCAAAACCTCTTAGTAATGGACGTTTCGTGTTCTCGTATGTCGCATACTATGACAAAGAAAACAATAGATGGCACAAGTACGATCCTTTTTCAGACAGCGACATTAAAAGTGAAACAATTGATACTGTAATAGGGTGGATTGAAACCTTGCCGACATTTTTAGGTTAGGTAACCGAAGATTACATTTCATTGATTTGGATTATATTTCTTCTTATTAAAGTTCAAGATGAATCAATATCACACGAAATGCAGCCGTTGAAACATCTTATTTTATTGCATTTTCGTAATTGAATGAAGAAACTTGAAATTACAAGTATTTTTGAGAGTAGCTATGCTTACTATTCCGGCCCACCCAGCGCCACCCCATAAGCAACTCTCAACCACGCCCTCATCCTCTCCACCGCATAATGTTTCGCAAACCTCAATTCTGAATCTTTCCAGTGTCCGATATCGAGTGGGTGTGTGGCGGTTTCGTCATCCAGCGGGGTGAACGTTCCGTCGGGGTGGTATTCGGTTTGTTGCGGCGAGTTGGTAAATGATAAAATGTTCTACTGAATTGGGGCTATTGAAATTAATAATCGCACATATTTTTTAATTTATCTGTCACAATTGACATCCGCTCTTCCAGCATCAACGGATGAATATGAGCACTTATAATCTCGGGGAAATTTTTATTGCTCAGAATTTTTGTGAATTCGTCTTTGAGATATTGTTTAACTGCATCATTGGCATCTGCCACTTCTTTGACAATATTGGTGCGGTTGTCAATTATATAGATTACATCTTCGAAATCGTGACTGGTCCTGTAATCAGTGCCTCTGCTGTGAAAAGCTTCAAGTTTGGTGGCAATAAAATAGGGTGCTGAGAGCACACGAATGGTTTGACCATGGATTTTAATTTCCTGCAATGACTCAAAGCCCGGTTCATACCAGCGGTTGGAATCGCCCAATGCTCCTGGCTCCGAAGGCATGATGTCAATTTCTATCTTGTTGTATAAAAAACTGCAAAGCGCATGTCCTTCCGGATTAGGTGCAAACTTCAGTTCCAGCAACCTTTTTTCAAGATTAACCCACTCGGAATAGGTTGCCAGCTTAATGGTCATATCTATATCGGATGTGGGACGAATCTCGTCGGCAGCAGGGTCGTCGGTGTAAACACTTATAACAGCGCCACCCACAAAAACCATTTTCTCATTCAGTTCCTGCAATGCTTTGGCGACATCGGACACCATCCCGAGATTGATTGTTTTATTCTCCATTCACAATTCTTTTTTCGAGTTCTTTCAGCGCCAGATCTTTTTCGCGTGTGCGGCCAACTCTGACCGCATCGACCAACGCCAGCAGCTCATATAGTGCGCTGTCATTCATGGCTGCATCGGGCACCGACGAATAGAGCGGAACAATACCGTGTCCTCTTACTTTTCCGGCCGCATAAGGCCATACAAATTGTTCTTCGCTTATAATTTTTTTATTCAGCGGTAGTGCCGAGTGCGCAGTAGGCATGCCCCTTACAATGGGTCCGGGCTTTTGCGGAAACACATAGCTGAGCCCATATTTCAGAAAATCGAAAAAAGCAAGCCGCATCACCTTCTTGCCCAACAGGAGCCCGGCATATTGCATGCGCGATGCTGCCTGGCTTATTTCCGACTGACTCATCTTTAATGAATCGGCCAATGGTTTTTGCTGCCAATTGTCGCTGCGCATAGCGATAATCTTTAGCAGAATGACAACATCCTGCGGCTTCATTTGTATGGTTGCTGATTTCATGTTTTTCAAATATTGCGTATTGCGATATGCAATATTACAACAAAAATCATTGATAAACAAATGTTTTTTAAATATATATCGCGTATTGCGATATGCGATATTGTATGTGACGATATCGTCGCCACATATTCCGGCCAAATCAGCGCCACTTCCAAAACAACCTTCCTTTCAGCATTTTATCAGGCCCAAACAATTGACAATCCGACTATTTCGGAGCAAAGAGTGCCACCGATTCCGGCCCAAACAGCGCCACCCCTAATCACAAAAACTGAAGTCTTTTTAACCAGAAATTTTAGAGACCATGCCTGATATTCCGGCCCAAACAGCGCCACTGAAAAAAACAACATATAAAGATTTTTACATATTTTCATTTACTCCTGTTAAACCTCAATCAATCAAATCAAAACATTATTATCTTTGCGACCCTATTTCAACAAATCCATGAAAAAGACTTCTGCAAAGACCCCGGCCAAAAAGGCCACAGCTGCTAAAGCCACGCCCGCAAAGACCGCTGCTAAAAAGACTAAATCAGACAAACCTACCACGCTGGATAAGCTGAACAAGCTTGAACTCGCCTTTGCGGAGAAACAGCTTTCACGGGCAGAGTATGATATGTGGAAGACTGTTTATCAAAAAGAGGTTCCCTTCAACGCAAATATAATCGAAGAAGACGATTACAGACCCCGAAAGACACGAAGAAGAGCTTGGTAAAATAAATTAGCTACTGCCCTGGCATGGTTTTATTACGCCTGCCGGAAATAATTCCTATTAACTATGTTCTGCCCGAAATGCAAGGCTGAAAATTTCAGCGAAGAAGGAACTGTGAATGGCCGAAGCCTGTACTCATGCTCTGTGTGTGGGTTTAATCTGACGATTCCGGTATTACAGGATTCCGAAAACATAGAGACAAAGCGCGAAGCAATCATATTGCATTACGCTGGATATTGTGTTGAGGATATTGTGTTGTTGACGGGATTTGAGCTGGAGGTGGTTGAGGGGTTGATTGAGGGGTTGCCAGCCGAATAAGGCTGTGCAGAGTTATATTTATTAGCTTTGCTCCTAAATTTTGGATTAATAATATGAGTTTTGACCCTTCAAAAACTTGCCCGAGGTGTGGATCAGGGATATTGATAAAAGATGGTATCGTTTTGAAACGACAGCGATATTTGTGCAAAGAATGCAAATACCATTTTACGGTTGCTATTCGTAAACAAAGATTTGATCAGGATGTCAAGCGAATAGCTGTTGTATTGTACCTTTTTGGATTAAGCATTACAAAAATTGAATCATTGATCGGTGTGCGACAAACCACTTTGTTTAATTGGGTCAAAGAATTCGGACCAAAATTGGAAATGATGCGGACTTGGGAAAGGCTCAAAATAAAAAGCACCAAAACCTCAAGGGATGAATTAATCAGGATTGGAGATGCCGATTGGACTTTGATTTGCAAAAACGGGATTCCCGAAATTCGCATCAAAGAAAAAAAGATGAAAGAGATGGTTGACAAAAAGCAGCAAAAACTCATCAATAGCCGAGTCAAACCGAACACCTCAAAACTGCCCAAACCAATCGACTCCCGCAAATCTGATGATGCTACGCTTGATATGTATGGGGTGCATTGATTATGCACTATCTTACAGGCAACAGCAAGCTAGCACTATGAGCCAAAGCTCCGCAATACTGAATTACGCAGTAACGATTAAATGTGGGATGTAGATAATTAGTCCTCTGCAAACTACATTTATACGGCTTTCCATCAAACTCATCGAAGATATTTCAAAATATTTTCGTTAGAAATCCTTCATTTAACAAAATTCTGTATATATTTGGGGTTGGAAGATGTGTGATGAGATGATACTGGTTACTACACAATTTTCGTAAAATTGGATATTTTGTAATGATCTTTGGACAAATAACACACCATCTCTTTTGTTAAAAAGGTGGGATATACAACCCATTATTGATAAAAATCCCATCATTGGGTGTTAAAAAAGGTGTGTCACAAAGACGTTACAGACCATTATAAGACAGAAAATTAAATCCTAAATATCATGAATGAAAACTTTTTAATTCAGTATCAAGAAACAGTTCCAGAAGAAATTATTTTCGAATTTCAAGAAGACCTTAAAGAATTCACCGTAATTGTTGAAAAACAACCAGACTCTGAATACCACTACTCAACAGGAAATCTTTTTAATGACATTGTCATATTTATCAATGAGAACCAGACAGGATTAATTGTTTCAGGTCTCATTGTACGTGCAAGTTATGACTTGCTAAAGTTTTCAATTACAAAACTAATCAAAGGGTTAAAGAAGAAATCTCCCAAAGAACAAACTGAAAACCTAAGAAAAATTAGTATTAATCATAGAATATATGGTAAAATCATAGAGTTTGAGATTGAAACAAATTTATCTGACGATTTAATTGAGAGAGCTATTGACAAATCATTTGATACAATAAAACAAGAGCAGATTAAGGAAATATTAAACAATAGAGATTTTCTATCAAAAGAATATGACTATAATCAAGCAAAATTTATTTACAATAAAGCTACTGGACTATGGGAGCCAATTAATTATGGTCAGACAAGAAAAGATTTTGAAGATTTTCAAAGAAAAGCAAATGAGGATTTTAATTGTTAATATATGAAAGAAGAAGATTTAATATTCAAAACGATTCTATCGTGTGTGCCTTTAAGACAAATTGGCGAAAATGGAATGCCAAAAAATTATGCTTCAGGCGTAATAATTAATTACTGTAATAAAAAAGTAATTATGAGTGTATTTCATGCAACAAGAGATTTTACTAACTGGGCGATTGAAATAAAATCTGATTTTAAAAATGGAACTTGGCTTAAGGAGCTAGGACAAATGGGTAATGCTGTTGAAGCGAGTATAGACTGTGAAGAAATTAATAGAATAGATTTTTCTTATAATACATTACCCTCTGACATCAAGTCCTTTCACCAAGTTATCGATATTGAGTCAAATCAGATATTTGAGCATGAAAGATTAATAATTGACTATGATTTTGCAACGAAACCATCTTTTGACAAAAAGTATTCTTTC
The DNA here is from genome assembly GCA_001769275.1 of Bacteroidetes bacterium GWF2_43_63. Classification (NCBI taxonomy): domain Bacteria; kingdom Pseudomonadati; phylum Bacteroidota; species Bacteroidetes bacterium GWF2_43_63. Next base: position 109,384 of record MEOQ01000028.1, read on the forward strand.
TTTGGACAAACTGAATTTAAAAATAATGGTAAAATAATAATACCTGTTGGTAAATTAGTCATGAATTTGGAATATGTAAGAGATGATGGTTCTTTTTACGTTTTCAAACTTCCAAATAAACACCCTGGACATGAATACTTTAGAGGAACAAGTGGAGCCCCAATTTTCGATAATGATGGAAACTTAGTTTCTCTTGTATGTAAAGGGAATAAAGACGAAGATTATATTTACGGTATTAGATTAATTAAATACAAATCTTTGATTGATATACAGGTTGACAATATAAATAACGGCATGTAACAGCAACTCTGCCCAATAGCCTATGAAAGAGCAAATTGAAACAGCAGTGTCCCGCAGGAAATTTGAATCGGGTGACGCAAAACGGCTACTGGGTATTTTTGTAAACCGTTAGGTGCAACCATAAAGAAGCCAAAACAATTTGACAAATAATCGATTTTTAATGAGGGAAACAATTTTTATTAGTCACGCAACACCTGAAGACAACGATTTTACAATCTGGTTAGCATCGAGACTTGAACTTCTAGGATATAAGATATGGATTGATAAAAACGGGTTACTAGGTGGCGAGAAATTTTGGGAAACAATAGACAATGTTATTAGGGACGAGGCTGTCAAATTTCTATTGGTTTATTCAAAAAACATTTTCCAAAAGGACGTCAATGGAATTATTAAGGAAGGAAAACTTAAAGATGGTGTTTACAAAGAATACAGCTTCGCAGAAAGTATTGGGAAAAAGTATAATTTGGGAGACTTTATTATTTTGATGAACATTGATAATGCTGATTATAATTTATTTATAGGCGCAGACAGGCTTAATCAAATACCATTTTATGAAAATTGGTCGTCTGGATTAAAGCAACTAGAAAAAAAGTTGATAAAGGAAGAGGTTTTAAAACAATCAGAATATCAAAATACTGGTTTTGGAGATTGGTATGAGAACCATTTTATAACTCAACAAAAGGTTTTACCCAAAAACGAATTGTATTATTCAAATTGGTGGTCAATACCCAAACTACCTGAGAGTTTCTTTATCTATCAGTTTGAAAATAAAGAACAAGCTAATCATATTGCAAAGCAAAAAACAAATTTTCCCATTAGTCAAATTACAAATAATTTGAGTTCGTTTGAAGAGCTTTCAGATTTTGATTTACAACAAAATGAAAGTAAAATTACAATTAAACCCAAGTGCATTTTCGAAATTAAAGTAACAGACGTTTTGATGGGTTTTGAATCAAGTAAATTTCCGAATCATCGTGACACTGAAAATCATTTCAAGCAACTATTGAAAAAAGTATTTCATCAAATAATGAAGAATAGAGGCATGTTTTGGTATGAGATGGCTAATAAAAGGTTAGCATATTATTATACTACAAGTAATCTGACATCTTTGAAAGTAAAATTTGATTTTCCAAATCGAAAAACTAACAAGTCAAAGAATAAAAATTTGATTGGTAAAAACAGCACAAATGGGTATTGGCATTTTGCGGTATCAGTTAAACCGATTTTGTCACCTGTCTTGAGCTTTAGTCTTAAAAATCATATTGCGTTCACGGATGATGGGCTCAATGTATGGAAAACGGATAAAAACGAGGTTGATAAAGAAAAAATTCATAGGGAACGCAGAAAGAAGGGGAAGCGATTATTTAATGAAGATTGGCGTGATTTGTTTTTAGCTTTTATCAGTGCCTTAAAAAAAGATGGGAAAATTGAAATAAAGCTTTCTTCAAATTTCATATTAGATATGCCTGTTTATCCAGAAATGTTTTGGGCGGATTTTGGCTATTTTGACCCAAAGGATAAAACAAGACAGGGTTTGTTATCAATGTATGATTTTGAAGATGATAATTTTGAAGAAGATGATTGAGCCAAAACTTATACATATACGTGAGCCAAAATTAACTTTTGGGTTTGATCAAAAAATGGAAGACCCAAGAGATGGTTTAACTCTTTTCGGATCATATTCCAAAAACAAACATTCAGGACAAATAAGTATTGGCATTATTGGCCCAAAAGAGCAAAGAGATCATGTAAAGGCGTATATAAAAAAAATTCACAAGCCAATAATAAGTAAACGATCAGATATTGCAAGACCTTTTTTCCCAGGGATAGAATCGACTTTCGATATTTCAATCAACTTTGAGGCAATACAAGAAATTGATATTCAAAGAGAAATTATTGATGAATATTTGAAATATTCAGACGGATATCAAAGAGTGTATAATTTAACTAATCTCTATTCAGACAAACTAAAAAAATATTTGAACGAAGAGGAAATTCCTGTTACAGTTTGGTTCGTTGCAATTCCAGATGAAATTTACCAATATGGAAGGCCAAAATCTAAGATACCAAAATCGGATGATAACAAATCAATTGGATTACGAAAAAGGGAGCGAGATCCATCTGCCTTATTCCTTTTCGATGAAATGAATGAACTGAAGGCGGCTTATGATTTTGAGATTAACTTTCACAACCAGTTAAAGGCAAAACTTCTAAATGATAAAATTGTAACTCAAATAATTAGAGAAAGTACAATTGCTTATGAGGAGCTTTGGACTGACCAAGAGAAAATTGAATATGAAAGATTATTCGACACTGCAAAAGCTTGGAATATTTCTACTACTTTGTATTACAAATCAGGTGGTTTGCCTTGGAAATTGGGGGAAGTAAGAAAGAATGTTTGTTATTTAGGTTTGGTTTACAAACAAATTGAACAGTCAATTGACAGGAAGAATGCTTGTTGTGCCGCACAAATGTTTTTAGATTCAGGTGATGGCATGGTATTTCGCGGAAATATCGGCCCTTGGTTTAATCCAAAAACAAAAGAGTATCATATAACAAAAAAAGATGCGAACAGCTTATTATCAATGTCAATTGAATCATTCAAAGACAAATCAGAAACTAAAGAATATCCAAATGAGATTTTCATTCACTCAAAAACATATTTTAATGATGAAGAATGGGAGGGATTTAAAGAAGCAACAGTAGGGAAAAGCAAAATAATTGGTGTTAGAATTAAGGATGATAGTGCATTTAAACTTTACAGAGATTTTTCTTACTGCGTTCCTAGAGGAACTGCATTAATTGTTACTGAGAACTCGGCATATCTTTGGACAAAGGGTTATATCCCAAGAATTCAAACACAACTAGGACTTGAAACTCCAAACCCAATAAGTGTTGAGGTAGTTAGAGGAGAAAAAGATATTGAAACTGTTTGTAAGGACATACTTGCATTGACAAAGCTTAATTACAATGCTTGCATTTTCGCTGACGGATCACCAGTTACTTTGCGCTTCGCAGACTCAATTGGCGAGGTGTTAACAGCTGGGCGTGATATTAAATCAGAAGTTTTACCATTTAAACATTATTTATAACGACAAAAATCCTGCACCTAATAACTCATGTTTTCAGTGTCTATTGAACGATGCCAAACCTGAAGCACTGTTGCGCGAAATGCCGCCTTTTAATATGTTTATTTGTATATTTGTAAAAGAACGATAAGTAAAAGGCAAAGAGGCTGGAGATCGCTTTAGAAAATAACACTGCAAAAGTTAACAACAAGATATTTAATGACATTAAAAGAACTTGAAAATCATTACGAAGAGTTTTTACAAGCCGACTTGAAGGTTTTACCTGAAAAGGCAACAACACTTTTTGATATTGCGGGATTTCCTCATTACGAAACGGTCTTGAGTAACTTTTATTCGTTTTACCTAAACCCAAGCGGACAGCACGGACTAGGTGACCTTTTCATTTCTGCATTGTCCGACATTATTGAGCGTAAGGCTAAAGGACTTTCTGTAATCGAAAATTCAAAAATTTGCTATACAGAGAGAGAAGTGCGTACAAGCAATGGCAAATATATTGATATAGTAATAAATGAACCATCAGAAATTAGTAATGAAGTTGAAAATGCAATTATTATAGAAAATAAAGTAAACGCTGCTGTTTATAATGACTTAATTGAGTATTACGATTCAATAAAGGTTAATAAAAACAAAGTTGGTGTTGTTTTATCATTGCGACCTGAAAAAAACTTGCCTAAACAGTTTATCAGTATTACTCACGATGAATTTACAAATCAAATCGAACAATCATCTGGTTCGTATTTTTTAAACGCTGATTTAAAACAAACTGTAATCCTAAAGGACTTCATTCAAAACATCAAAGCTATGTCGCAGACAATAGATTTAAAAGAACAATATGAGTTTTTTCTAAAACATCATGACAAAATTAAAGAAATAAACTCTTTATATTTAACAATCAAAAATGATGTTTTCAAACAAGTGGACGATGTCTGCGAAAAGCTAAATCTTGGACTTAAGTTACAAGGAAGATTCAGCTCACAGCTTCGCTATTTTTTCTCAAATTCAGCACCCGTATATTTTACTGTTTGGCTTGACGATTTATTTAATGGCGATGGAGAAATTTGTATATTCGTTGAATTAAATGAAGAAGGATTAGGGGTTATTGACAATATAAACAAAATTTCATTTACAGACGAAGAGAAAAAGCTACTTGACGAAACAACAAAAGTTCGTAAGACTTATATTCATTACGCGACAAGAAAAGTAAAACCATCACAAGAAGACATAAAAGACTTTACAAACTATGTATACAACCAAATTATACAAACACCATTGAAAGATATTTTCATAAAAATTGAAAGACTGCTAAACGATAAAAAGTAGAAGGTCGGTGAGTAGAAAAGTCTTTCGAAACACCACCACTCTCAAACGATCTTATACCGCCAAGCCTCAAAACACCCCCACGTTCCCCCCAATCCCAAACCGCCCATTGCCGGTAGCTTTCCCGTCGGCGACTTCAACAATAACATCCACCTCATGCGCATTTTCATTTTTGCCTCGGAAGTTGCCTTCTTTGGTGGTGTGGTAGATGAAAATGAATGCAGTGCGCGGGTTGTCCATGCGTAATTTGCGGATGGCGTCCATGTCGAGGCCGGCGCGGGAAACACTGTCGATGAAGACGAAGTCGTATTTTGAGAGATCGTCGGGAATGGTTTCGGAAACGTAGAGATTGGGATGGGTTGCCTGGAGGCGTTCGATTTTTTCTTTCAGCGTGTAACCGAATTTCTCTTCAATGGCGCAATAGAGCACTTTGCCATGGTGCTCCGCCAGATGTTTTGCAAAATCAATACAAAGAGTAGATTTGCCGGATTTGGGCAGACCATAAACCATGGCGGAAAATCCTATGCTGGGATCACCGATCAGCTCGCGGTATTTGCCCTGCAGGCCGATGGTTTCAAATTGCATTCCGGCCAGATCGGTGCTGCGGATCACTTCAGGATTTTCTTCCCTTTCTATTCCGTTTAGCTCTGGACTTTTTTTTTGATTGCATCCAAGCAGGCCCATGAGGCCGTTGAGCTGGCTTTCGCTTATTTGCGGCGCCTGTGTCTTTCCACTGATATAATCACTCAGCGAATTGTAGAGTTTGGTCAGGCGATCTGCATACGGGTCTGTTTTCCGAACTTTCTGAGTGTCGGCAGCCTTATGTATTTTTGAAAGAAGAGCTTTTGCTTTATCCTTCACATTCTTTTTGCCATGCAGCGAAATATATTGCCTGATGAATGAAACGGACAACATCGGTTTCTGGCTTTCAGCAATGGTTGTCAGGTTTTCCAGTGACTTCTTTTCGATTGTGATTTCAATGGCTTCGCCCATTTGTTCGTAGCATTTGATCAGCTGACTCTGAATTTTTTCGATCTCTTTTGCGTATGGCGAAGTTTTCCGGATTCTCTTTTCGAGAATGGCTTTCTGTAAGGAATCCAGAAATCGCAGAATTTCATCCTGTGTTTTCGTTTTGCCATGCATCGCTACATAACGCTTGATAAACTGAACTTCGGGAATAACTTTTTCAACCTGTTCAGGCTCTTTTCTCGAAGATGCAGCTGGTTTTTCTTTCGGTGCCTGTTTTGCCTTTGGCTCTGGCTTTGCTTTCTGTGCCTTTGGTTGAGCGGGCTCAGCCTGTGCTGATTTTTCCTGCGGATTTTTCTGCAGGTACTCCTCCAGCTTTTGCATGTATGCATCAATAACCCGTTTAATATTTTCATTCGAGTTATAAGCCGACCAGTTATTAGGTGCAGCGCCCCGTGTGAGTTTATCACCGTTTTTCAGGGCAACAGGCAGCTTGTCAAAATCAATGCTCCTGCTGGTTTCCATATAATTGTCTGTAGTTATCATGTTGCTGTTTATTTATCAGATTGTAAGAAGATCCAATTCAATTTCAAGAGCCATTGCTTCGAGTTCCAGCTCGCTCATGAAGGGAGCCAATGACGGTGTGTCTGGCGCCATTTGCGGTTCAGTCACAGGTATATCATCGGCTTTGTATTCCAGCAGGTAGTTTAGTCTGGCAAACTCCCCGGCGCGATCCTGTGCAGTGCGCCCTTCGACCTGCAGCGCCGATTTTTTATCTTCGATTTCCTGTCGCAAACTTTTCCAGCGTTCAGAACTATTTTCGCCTTTGTACAATTCTGCTTTTTTCTGAATCGCTTGCTTTTCGAGAGTGTAGGTTTCAAGCACCTTTGAGAGATCACTGTCAATTGAAAATCCTTTTGGCTTCAAAATAGTTCGCTCTGTTTTGCGGACTTTCGAAACATATTCCTTGAAGTATTTCAGATGCCAGGCTTTGTCGAAGTAGATCCTGAGCGTGCTGTAGGAGTATTCGATTTTTCGTCCGACGGACAACACATCCTTATCTTCAAAGGCAGATGCGTTCAGAAGTTCCTCAATTTCTTCCTTGAGTTCCTTCGCTTTTTTGTAGGTTTTTGCTTTCTGGCTCTGCTCGAAATCCGGCTCTGCAGCAGCAGCGTTTTCAAAATGTTCAGAGTTAATCAGATTTTCGTAAAACCTGCGAATGGCATTCAGCGACTCGGTTCTGTAATTGTTGTATTCACTGATGTCATTCCTGATTTCCTCAATCATGACCAGGGCGCGGTTGGCTCTGGCATATTCACGGTTGAGCTGTTCTTTTTCCTGATCGAAAAACATGCGGACCAAGCGATCTACATCAGTAATCAGCGCCAGTTTAATTTCTTCCGGGTCCAGGCTTTCCAGATCGAGCACGTTGCCACGGTCGCCTTTAAACCAGATGTCGTTGATGCGCGAAGTCTTTTCTTCGAGTTTCTGAAACACAAATACATCCATGGAATCTTGTATCAACGGCATGACAATCCTCACATAGGCGAATTTATTTCCCTGGCGCCAGATGCGACCTTCAAGCTGACGAATGTCCGTCGGGTTCCATTCCGGGTAACAATCGTACATGACTGTGCCGCGCTTTTGCAGATCAATTCCTTCACGAATGGTTGCCGTACCCAGAATGACTTTCACGACTCCTTCCAGAAACGCCTCTTTCACTGTTTCCTTGCGGGTGTCATTGATTTCAGAACTGATGATTTCCACTTCATCAATCTTTGTTTTATCAAACAACAACCCTTTTTTAAAACCAATATCCTCTTCAAGATATTGCTTGATCAGTGGAAAAAACTGTTTGCCGCGGTTCATGTATATCACCTGGCCGGAAACTGGTTCACCCCTCTGTTCATGCCATTCTTTGACGGATCGAATACACTCTGTCACATATTTTATCTTGGGACTTTCGTCAATGAATTCCTTGTAATTTTCGGGTGATCCGTTCAGAATAAACGGCGACAACGCATTGTCCAGGGAATAGGCAAGAGCCCTGAAAAGATTGCCCATGTCAAGTTTTCCCTGCGTTGAGTTCTTTGCCAGGGAAACGATTTTGTTTTGATTTTCCCGCTGCCGGGGAGTCATGTTGATGTATGTGAGCACTTGCTTTTCCTGAATCAGTCTTTCGCGGTTTCCGGAAACAGCATCGTACAACATCGGCAGATTGATTTTCTTAGGGCGCTTTACTCCCGCTTCTTCACCCGTTTTATACAGAATGTGATTGTAGATAAGCTTCTGCAGAATGCGTCGGTTGGTGAAAGATTTGATTACTTCTTTCTCAACGATTTCTTCCTTGTAGTTCGCGGTCCACTCTACTGTTGGCAACACAAACAAATCGAAGAAAGTGTCAATGTTGTAGATGCCGCTTTTGTTCAGACTTTCATACGCCACCAGTGATAGCATAGAATAAATTTCAAGCGGCGAATTTGAGAATGGCGTTGCTGTTAGCAGCATGGTGTTACGGCCATATTTGCGCTGAATGTAATTCAGAATCAGGAATGCTTTTTGTCCGGTTTCAGATGTTGCCGATTGAATATTGTAGCGTTTATTGCCGTCTTCATCAGCCTTTACATTGCTGAAAACATTTTTACAACGGTGCGCTTCGTCAATGACTACATAGTCAAAACCAACGATGTCAACATCTGCAACTGTGTCTTTGAGCCCGACGCCAATCATTTCACGGAATTTCTGATATTCTATTTCCTTATCGCGGGCGCTCTTTTCCCTGCTTTGTCCCAGAATATTTACAAGTTCCACAAACAGCTCATCCGAAACAGAATTGCCAAAACCAAGTTTACGGAAGCCCTCGTATGTTACAACAGTAATGGACTTTTCGGGCACCGGCTTATTCAGGTTGATGCGCTTAACCACGTCCGTCCCCAGGTTGTACCAGTCATTCAGTTGTATGCCGGTATGTGACAGAATTCCTGAAACAAACTCCCCGGACTTTTTATCTTCAAAACCAAAAATCTCATTAATCCATTTCTTGTATGTTGGTTTTGGAACAACGATAATCGGACGTTTACACTTTCCGGAATAAATAAAATTCGCTAGTGTTGCAATGGCGCAGGCCGTTTTACCAACGCCCACATCGAAGCTGTTGATGCCGCTTCCCATCACTTCCATGAATGCAATTCCCTCGCGCTGGATGTCGGTAAGCTGCAGAATTCCGGACTTAAAAGTTGCAGAACACTCAAATCCGATGGGTACCTTCTGATACGAAATATCGCTCTGTCCATTGTATAACCGGTTCCAGGAGTAATCCAGTTTTTCCTGATCCTTTGCAGTCAATACTTCATGGAGAAATTTCGAAAAGAGCTTCTCGCCTTCAATGCGTGCATTTGCTTTGAGTTCAGCTTTTTCCTCTTTGCTCATTTTGTCATCGCGCAAAGGACGGTTTGCGATGTAATAATCAGCAATGTCAATGGCCGATGACTTTTCGAAATCGGCATCTGAATTCAAAGTAAAGAGCCATTTGACAAAAACATCCTCAAGACTGTAGCGGGTTTCACCATCAAAGCGCAGATGAATTTTCTCTTTGTCTTTCTTTCGCTCCACTTTTCCGTTGACCTTTTTCAACTCTTCTGCATTCTCTACATCCATGTATTCTTCGCGGACTTCGGTAATTGAGAAAATAGCAGCGTCTGTTGCGAAATCGGAAATCGCTGTAATAATTGGCCGTTCCTTTTCATCCGGATTGGTCACGGTGAGCAGGATTGGCTTCGCTTGTGCAATGGCTTCTTTGTGGGCAGTGTAAATATCTTCGCCCCATTGTTCCAGAATCGTTTCTTTGTCTGCTTCGAGCTGTAGCTCGCGATCGTACATGTTTCCAAAAGTGTACACGGGATTGGGAACAAATTCGCCGCCCATGTAAAACAATGCTTTTTTGCGGACGAGATCCGACAATTCATCGGCATTGGCTGCTACTGCTGTTTTCTCCAGTTTGCAGGAACGGGCAGAAACATAATACAATCCGTCATCGCTGCGAAAAATGAAATAGTTATCGCCTTCGGCGTATGAATGTGTTTTGATGTACTTGCCGAGTACGGCTCCCTTTGCGGCGTTTTTGATATCACGAAAATGATTGTCTTTTAAAGTCACATTTTCGGTTGCCACTACATTTTCAACCATGTTGCCGCCTTTGATGTAATAGCGCTCCCAGCCCTTCATCTCAATTCCAAGCGAACGCTTGTACCATACCCAGGCTTTGATTTCTTCGAAAGAAATTCCTTTGTTGTATTTGGCAATGACATCATCAAAGCTCATTTTCTTAGAGGCAGAGCCAAGCCCGTTCATTCCTTTCGCATCCTGCATAATTTTGAGAATTTTGTCGCTGTTGGCGAGAATGATGCTGATCATGGCCGGACTGAGATAGCCCAGACTTTCGCTTGCCGATATTCCATTGAGGTAGCCCATGGCTGTATTTTTTTGATCGTTGAGAAATTGTAATTCTGTTTCAAGTGCCAGCGCTTCGAGTTCGAGCATTGATGCGCCGTTGCCTCTGATCGCGTTAATGATTTCTTCTTTCGTTCCTTTCACGGTGATCGGAAATTCGATGCTGGTTGTCACTACTTCTTTTCCGCCAATTTTTTCCGGATACATAACAAACCAGGTGTTGAACGAAGTGATTTCGGTAAATGAAAGCGGCTCGTTGAGCGCAAAGCCGAGTTTGAATTCGTAATCGAAAATTGTTTTGAATTTTTCTTCCAACGCCTCCGGAATCAAACCATTTCTTAGCAGAGCCCGGTCTTTCTTGTCGCCGGTGTCAGCGGGCAACTCTTCCAGCAATTTTCTAATTGCCGCAATCCGTGCTCTGTACCACGATGGGTTGATATGTTCCGGAGAGGCCAACATTATTCAAGATTGTTTTCGGTTTCAAGCATTGGAATGATGGCTGCTGGCACCAGATGCTGATTCACGACCCGGCAAATAATCTGTTCTTCAATTTTCGCATAGCCCGCTTTAGTCTGAATTCTTTCCCACACGTACGGGCTATTGGCCCTGGTAACTTTTTTCAGCTGGTTCAGAATTTCTTCGCGAATTTCTTTTTCCACTTTTGATGTTTCTTTGCCTGATGCGCCTGACAATGACAGATCTCCGTTGTCCATAAATGAATAATAGTCGTTTCTGGTTGCAATGATGTGATCCAGGACAACGATGTCAAAGTATTTGAAAGCCGTTTTGATTTTCTTGGTCAGCTCTTTGTCCTGCGGGCTGGGTTCTGTGTTTCCCGATGGATGATTGTGCGACAGAATAACACCCTTAGCCAGAATTTTCAGACCAACGGCCACAATCATTTCAATATCGACCTGGGTAGAATTGATGGTCCCTTTTGTGTGCCGGTAATAGCCAATGACCTTGTTTGAGTGGTTCATGTACAGCAACACAAAATGTTCCTGAATTTCAACACCTTCGAAAATGACTTCCTTGACAAACTGGTATGCATCGCGCGAAGACATGATGCGGGAAAAGATAAGGCGCTCTTCTTTAAAAGTGAGATCAACTTCCTTGACACGAAAATCTTTTTCAATGTCTTTGATTTGTTTGTCCAGATCGGACAATTCAGTGCCGTTGAAAATAAACATCGGCTGCGGCTGTGGAATTTTGTACTCTTTCATGTTACTTGCGTTTTAAAACAATGATGTCGGTCGGAACTTCTGTAAACCTGAATACGGGCGGCAAACGATATGCATCCACCAGATCGGCCAACTGTCCGATGCTGTCTTTTTCGTGGTTGTATGAAATCCCGTTTCTCAGAAAATTACTGGACGTGATAAAGACCAACAGCCCGCCAGGTTTTAGCAGTTTCAGGCTGTAATACATAAAAAACAGCTCTATCTGCTGCATTTTGGGCGAGGCAAAATAAGAGCTGTATTTGTTTTTATGTTTGCCATACGGAGGATTTCCAATGACCATGGAGAAGGGATAATCTTCGAGCCAGGTGATCTGCTGGCCTTTGAGTTTGCTTGTAAATCGCGGGGCTTGCAAAAAGGCCGTTTCAAAATATCCGGTGTGAATTTGTGCTTCCGGGTATGTGATCTGGCAGATCCTTGCCGAAACAGGATTGATTTCAAAGCCCGTGACGCGTGATTTGTCCGGCGCCGGGGCAACCATCCGCCCGATGGCTATTCCAGGCTCCAGAATGCTTCCTTTTGCGTCAAACCCGTATCGAAATGCCAGTTCCCACATCAGCTCAACGATGTAATCCGGCGTAAAAAACTCATATAGCACCCCTTCACCGCTTGCTCCCTTGCTTCCCTGACCGCCCGAACCCTCGTATTGCTGAATAAAGGCAATATCATCCGCAGAAAAAGCTTCGCCCTTCGCATCTTTCTCCCGGATGAAATTCTCGATCTGCTTATTCAGCTCATATTGGTTTACGGACTTTGACATTTTCTGATGCTTAGATTTTTTTCAGATCCATCATATTTCCCGGGCATTCCGTTGCCGCCAGGTCTCGATGACCTTTCACAACGAGTTCTTTGCCGACTGTTGATTTCACATGCTTGATTACTCCTCTGAGAGAGTCCATCTGCAGCGGTGTCGGCGGGTGTTTGGAAAGGTGGCCGATCAGGCAAATTCCGACATAGGTGGTGTTGTAATATCCCACATGGTAGCTGATGGATTCCAGATCGTTGGTTTGGTTGACCGTTCCGTCGGGTGAGATAACGAAATGATAACCGATGCCCGGCCAGCCACGCGAAATGTGATAATTGGCAATGGCTGTTGGAGTTCCGGAATCTGCTGCGCTGTGATGGACCACAATGCCGGTGATTGAACTGAGTGTTCTTCTTTTGTACGCACCTTTCCCCTTCGGGAGAGATGCAACGATGTTGTCGATTTTGATTGTTGTCATAGTTCCTCCTATTGCAAGGG